>CAZVDJ010001045.1:0-1501 GCA_964626245.1 uncultured Gemmatimonadaceae bacterium | reverse complement strand
GACGTCGTGGAGCGTGTGAACCCGCCGTCGAGCGGCGTTCGGCTGTAGGATGGGGGAGGGGGGAGGGAAGGAAATGGTACGGGTAGATGGCGCGAGCGGCGGTATGATGTTGTCGGGGGGGGCCCCCGCGTCCGTTGCCGGGAGCCGCAGACTCGACGCACCGCTCCCCCCCTCACGACTCCCGCGCCACTTTCCGCCCCCCAGCGCACCACGCCGGGCACCGTCGCCGGTGCAGCAGCTCTTCCCACGCCCCATCGTCCCACGCCGGAATCCAACGCCGGCACCCCAACTCCCGCGATCAGGCTGAGCGATGTCGATCCCGCGCGAGTACGGCCCCATTCTCGACGCGGTTCGCGGCCTCACCTGGCCGGCGCGCCGGCGGGTGGCGGGCGTACACACCGGGGCGCACCTCTCCCGACTGCGCGGCCGGGCCCCGGAGCTCTCCGAATACCGCCTCTACCGCCAGGGCGATGACCCTCGGCAGCTGGACTGGAAGCTCCTGGCGCGCAGCGACCGCGCCTTCACGCGGCTGTCGGACGACCGGGCGGTGCACCCCACCTGGTTCGTCATCGACGCCTCGGCGTCGATGGCATTTCCCGCCGACACGCGCGCCAAGTGGTGGATGGCCCGCGCGCTCGTCACCGGCCTGGCCGCGGTCGCGCAGCGCGCGGGTGATCCGGTGGGGGCGGCGGTGGTGGGGCCCGGCGGCATCGTGCGGGTGCGCGCGCGCACGCGAGGTGATGTCCTGGCCGAACTGGTCGCGGCGTTAGGCAGCGTCACGCCGTCCGGTGCGGCGCCCCTCGCGCCCGCACTCGTCGCGCTCCCCGCGCGGGCGCGCCTGGTCGTGGTGAGCGACCTGCTGGGCGACGAGGAGGCGCTGCGCGGTGCTGCCGCGGCGCGCGCGCACGCCGGCGGCGACGTGCACGTCCTGCACGTCGTCTCGGCGCACGAACTCGCACCGCCCGCCGCCGATGCCCTCGTGGTCGACCCGGAGGACGCCACCGTCGAGCGCCCCCTCGACGTCGCGTCGCGCCAGGAGTACCAGCGGAACTTCGCCCAGTGGCGGGACACGACCGCGCGATCGTGGCGGCTGGCGGGGGCGTCGTACCGGGAGGTGCGCGCGGAGGACGATCCCTCGGTCGTCGTGCGCGCCGTCACGACGTCGCGCGCGGGCGAGGGATAGGGCATGCCCACGCTCGCCGCCCCCGGCTACCTGGCCGCGTCCGCCGTGGCGGCACTGGTCGTGGTGGGGTTGCACCTGCTGGCCTGGCGGCGCCCACGCCCGGTCCCTCTCCCCACGGCACGCTTCGCCCCGGCCCAGCCGGTACGCGCCGCCTCCCGCGAGCTGCAACTGCAGGACGTGGCCCTCCTCGTCCTGCGCGTCCTGGCACTGCTCCTGGTGGGGGCGGCGCTCAGCGCCCCGTCGGCGTTCGCGACGCGCCGCGGCACGGCGCGCGTGATCGTGGTGGATGCGTCTCGCCGCGTTGCGTCCATGCCGGAG
>CAZVDJ010001044.1:349-1506 GCA_964626245.1 uncultured Gemmatimonadaceae bacterium | reverse complement strand
CGCCTTCAAAGCGGCCGCCCTGCCCCTGGAAGCGCACGCGCACTCCCTCCACCGGCGTGCCGGCGGCGTCGAGGGCCTGCGCGGAGAGGCGCAACGTGTCGCCGGCCGTCATCACCGGCTTGGCGGGCGTCACCGCGATGCGCGCCACGGCGGGCGCCTGCGCCGCCGCGACCGCGGGAACGAAAAGGACGACGGGAACAAACGAACGCAGCGATCGCATCGGGTGCCTCGAGGGTGAGAAAGGCGCGTCGATCCGGCGGGGCCGGGCCGGACGAACCGGCATGGGCGGTACGGCCGTGAACGATAGGGCGCGGCGCAACCGCGGGGGAGGCGTCCGTGGGCCGTCGCTCGCCCCGCCGCGGACCGTCACGCCACGGCGGCGTCCCCGCGGGCTCCACTCGCTCGTGACGGGGCCGTTCGTAGATTGCGCCCCATGACCGATGCCGCTGGAAGCGACGACCCCCTCCTCGAACGACTGCGCGCCGTCCTCGGCGCGCAGTTCAGCATCGAACGCCGACTTGGCCAGGGCGGAATGGGGTCCGTCTACCTGGCCCGCGACGCCACGCTCGACCGGCTGGTCGCGATCAAGGTCATCAGCCCCGACGTGGCCTCCAGCGCTGCCCTGCGCGACCGATTTCTGCAGGAGGCCCGCGCCGTCGCCCGGCTGCGCCATCCCAACATCGTCCCGGTCTACTCGGCGGGCGAGGTCGAGGGGATCGCCTACTTCGTGATGGAGTACGTCCCCGGCGAATCGCTGCGCGACCTGCTGGTGCGCGAGCGACGGGTCCCGGGGGCGCATGCGGAGCGCGTGCTGGTCGAGATCGCACTGGCGCTGGACCATGCGCATGCGCAGGGGTTGGTGCACCGTGACGTGAAGCCGGAGAACATCCTCCTCGATGCCGAATCGGGGCGCGCGATGCTCACCGACTTTGGCGTGGCCCGGGCGTTCGAGCAGGATGGCGGGCTCACGCAGACCGGGATGATCCTGGGCTCCCCACGCTACATGGCGCCGGAGCAGGCGTCGGGTGAACGCGCGCTGGACGGCCGGGTGGACCTGTACGCGCTGGCGCTGGTGGGCTACGAGATGTTCGCCGGCGAGCCGGTGGTCGCATCGGGGACGATTGCGTCGATGCTGGTGAAGCACCTGACGGAGACCC
>CAZVDJ010001044.1:0-339 GCA_964626245.1 uncultured Gemmatimonadaceae bacterium | reverse complement strand
GACCCCTGCTCCCCTGGAGACGCGCGCTCCCGACGTCTCACCGCACGTGGCGCGGGCCATCGCGCACGGGCTGGAGAAGGACCCGACCAACCGCTGGCAGCGCGGCCGCGACTTTGCCGAGGCGATCTCGGGGCACTCGTTCGCGACGCCGGCGCCCGGTTCGAGCGGCGAAGTCGCCATGCGCGCCGTGACCGGGGCGATGGCGCGCACGATGGGTGGCGGGGGGAGCACGAGCGCCGCGAGCGTCACCTCCACCGGTGCCGGCACCACGTCACCCGCCGGACTCGGTCGTACGGGCCGGTGGCTCGCGGCCGGTGCGGCGCTGGCGGTTGCGGCTGT
>CAZVDJ010001043.1:0-1509 GCA_964626245.1 uncultured Gemmatimonadaceae bacterium | reverse complement strand
TGCTGCTGCCGCTCACGCCGGTGGCGTCGCTGCTGGCCGCGGCGGCGCGCAGCGCCATGTGGGGGATAGACCGGGTGGCGCGGGCCGGGGCGGCGCTGCCGTTCGCGGCGGTGCGGGCCGAGCCGGAGCTGGTCACGGCGCTGCTGCTGGCGGTGGCGGCGGCCGCGGCGCTGGTCGCGCTGGTAGGACGCTGGTGGCGGCGCCCGCTGGCCGTGTCGTTAGGTGCGGTGGCGCTCGCCACCTGGTGGCCGTTCCTGCGCCCCGGTCCCGGGCGGCTGGAACTCCACGTGCTGGACGTGGGGCAGGGCGACGCCCTGGCGGTGCGCTCGCCCCGCGGGCGCTGGCTCCTGGTCGACGCCGGCGGCGGATGGAGCGGCGGGGATGCGGGGGAGCGCATCGTCTGGCCATACCTGCGCCGCCTGGGGGGCGACGTGGTGCACCTGGCGGTGACGCACCCGCACCTGGACCACGTGGGAGGGGCTGCGTCGCTGGTCACGCGCGCCGGCGTGGACACGGTATGGGACGGCGCGTGGGTGGCGCCGGGACAGGCGTACCGGGCGCTGCTGGACGCGGCGCGCCGCCGCAGCTGGCGTCACGTTGCGGCTGGCGACAGCGCGCGGCTGGACGGTGCCACGATCCGGGTGCTCGCCCCCGACTCGGCGTGGATGGCGGGGCTGGACGATCCCAACGAGGCGAGCGTGGTGCTGGCCGTGGAATACGGGCGTGCGCGCTTCCTCCTGACCGGGGACGCGGAGACGGGCGAGGAAGGGTGGCTGGTGGCGCGCTATGGCGAGGCCCTTCGCGCCGACGTGCTCAAGGTGGGGCATCACGGGAGCGCGACGAGCTCCACGGCGCCCTTTCTCGATACGGTGCGCCCGCGGGTGGCGCTGGTGTCCGTCGGCGCCGGCAATCGATACGGCCACCCCTCTCAACGAGTGTTGCAGTCGTTCGACGCGCGCGGGACGCACCTGTTGCGCACCGACGACGTCGGGACGATCGTGATATCGACCGATGGGGAATGGATCGAGGTGCGCGCGCATGGTGAGCGCTGGCGGTACCGCGCGGCCGCACGATGACCCGCGGTGCGCCCGCGACCGCGGCACGACTGGCGATGGGAGGATTCCGTGGTGAGGTGGCTGGTGAAAACGATTGCAGGCGAGGTGGAGGCGCTGCCGCCATCGCTGCTCGACCGCTTTCCGGAACTGGCCGTCGTTCGGCTGCGACGCGGTGGGCTCGCCCCGCGCCTTGGTGGGTGGTGTCTCGGGAAGGCGACCGTTGCAGGGATCACCTTCGGGCGCACCGTCTGGCTCGGGCGCGGCACACCAGCCTCGACGGAACTACTCTTGCACGAGCTTCGCCACGTCCACCAGTTTGCCTCCGTGCGCGCGTTCCCGCTCCGCTACGTGTGGGAGTCCCTGCGGCGCGGCTATCACCAGAATCGCTATGAGGTGGAGGCGCGCCAATTCGTGGCCGCGCACGCCCACCGTCCCGGCGACATCACAACCAGCG
>CAZVDJ010001042.1:0-1510 GCA_964626245.1 uncultured Gemmatimonadaceae bacterium | reverse complement strand
CGCGGAACCACAGCCCGCGCGCGCGGTCGTGCTCGACGATGAGGCCGAACGGCTCGTGCGGGCGGCGCGCGACGGGAGCGACGCGCGCGTCTGCGTCGCCTGCGGCCCTCGCCCGGAGCCGGGCGCCGGGTACTGCTCGCAGTGTGGCCGCGCCCTGGGTGGCTGCCCGCGCTGCGGCGCTGCGGTCGGCGTCGAGGGCGCCCGCTTCTGCGACCAGTGCGGCAGCGCGCTGGACCGCTGACCGCGCACCGCATCCACGCCGCTACGGCTCGTCCGCGCGGCCCGCGTCCCCCGCACGGCGCAGCGCCACCTCCACCACCAGCCTGGCCAGCCACTCACCTGCTCCGCGTGTGTAGGCCAGGAAGTGCGGTTCCCACCGGTCGGGCGCGTACTTCGCCTTGTAGCGGTGCAGGGCACGAAAGTCGTAGGGACGCGTGACGCGTTCGTAGGCCCGGGCCAGCTGGGCTCGCAGCGGCGCCGAGTCGCAGGCGGTGGCGTCGCCCGCCTCCAGCCGGGCCAGCGGCGAGAGCCCGAGCGAGACGACCGACGCGCCCTCGCGCGCGAAGGTGGTGATCGCATGCACCGTCAGGCTCTCGATCGTCCCGCGCGGGGCATCCGCGCGCCGACGCGTCACGTCCACGTACCAACCGCCGCGTGCCGGGACCGGGTTGCAGGTGACGAAGCCTTCCACGCCGCGCGTGCTGCGCGCCACGAACCACCGCTTGCGGCTGCCGGCCACCGGCTCCGCGTCACCCAGCAGGAAGCCAAGGGGGTGGCCGCCCCGCTCGGCGAGCCAGGCACGCGATATCGTGCGCACCTCGTCCTCGGTTGGCGCCGCACCAGGTGCGCCGGGAACCAGCGCGTCCACCTGGACGCCCGCCGAGGTGGCGTGGTTCACCGCAGCCCGCAGCGTGGCGCGCTTGCCACCCGCGAGCGTGAAGCGCGCGGGGTCGAAGGTCGGCTCCACGCCGACGCACACCAGGCCGAAGCCCGCCTCCCGATACGCAGCGACGGCGCGGGCCGTGGCCGAGTAGGCGAAGACGGGGCGCCCCAGCGAACCGCGGCGCGCCCGTCGAATCAGGGCCGCGTACGCCTCCCGATCCGCCACCGGGTCGCCGGCCAGGATACGCACCCCGAGGCGGCACTCGTAGGCGACGAAACCGTCCGTCCCGGCGAGCGAGACGTAGCGCTTGTCTCCCTCCAGCAGCACCCAGCTCGCCGGGTGCTCGCCGAATCGCTCGATGAGCGAGGCCAGCGCCTGCCGCGAGGGGTAATGCACGCGCTACCGCTCCAGCGCCTCCAGCCGGCGCTGCGCGAGCCAGAGGGGTGCGAAGGTCGCCGTCAGGCACAAGGCGGCCGCCAGCCCGAAGCCCACCACCATCTCCGTCGTGTCCACCGCCTCACGCGCTCCGTACAGGCGCGCGCTGAGGTAGCCGTAGACGGGGCGTGCCTCCAGGAAGATCACCCCGCCGATCACCACCACGGCGGTCATCATGAACATCAAGCCGCC
>CAZVDJ010001041.1:0-1514 GCA_964626245.1 uncultured Gemmatimonadaceae bacterium | reverse complement strand
GGGCGGCGAGCACCGGCGGGAGCACGATGCCGACAGCCGCAACGAAACCCAGGAGCGCGAGGCGGTGCCCGCGGCCGCGCAGGGCGCCGGCGACGAGCGGTGAGAACAGGCGTGAGCGTAGCATGGATCGATCCCGTGTGGCTGGATGCGGGAGAAGGGACGGCGCGGCACCCGCGCCGTCGATCGCCCCAACTTCGCTACCGTGCCGGGCAGGGACCAGAGCCCCGCGAACGAATCAGAAGAGCGCGGGGTGCCGAGGGGTGACCCCGGCATACAGTCCCTTGATGTGCGCGATGTCCCGGTCCCAGTCGCCGGTGGGACGAACCGCGGGGCCGATGATCACTCGGCGCAACCGGAAGTCGAGCGCGACGGGGACGATGGGGACGCCCGCGCGCTGCGCGATGCGCCAGAAGCCGCTCTTCCACTCCGCGACCTTCTTCCGCGTCCCCTCCGGGGCGATGGCCAGCAGCATCTGGTCGCGTTGCGCGAACTCTTCCGCCGATCGCTCCACGAGGATGGAAGCATCACGACTCTCGCGGCGAACGGGAATCCCGCCGAAGTGTCGGAAGAGCACCCCAAACGGCCATGTGAAGATGGTGTGCTTTCCGAACCAGGTCGCCCGAAGGTCCAGGGCGAGGTAGGCCCAGAAGCCGGCGATGAAGTCCCAGTTGGACGTGTGCGGCGCCACGATGATCACGAACTGGCGAAGGTCGGGAAAGGTCCCCGTCACTTTCCATCCGCCCAGCGCGAGTCCCCAGCGGCCGACCAGCTGCCCGAGCACGCTCCCCCGCCGGGGGATGTTGCCGGGGACCTGCGGAACCACGGGAGCGTCCGCCGGCTCTCGCGTCGCAACCGCCAGCAGAGGCTCCTCGTCCGGGAGCGCGTCGTGCGACATGGCGGTGAGCCGGTGGCCAGTGGCGGCCTAGCCGCCGCTTGGCTGCACGCGGCTGGTGTTGTACCGGAAGGTGATGCGCCCGCGCGTGAGGTCGTACGGCGACACTTCCAGGCGCACGGCGTCCCCTGCCAGGATGCGAATGCGGTGCTGGCGCAACTTGCCGCCCAGCGTGGCAAGGACGTCGTGTCCGCCCTGGATCGTTACCCGGAACGTTGCGTTGGGGAGCACCTCGGTCACGGTCCCTTCGAGCTCGATTGCTTCCTGCTTGGCCATCCACACCTCGTGAAAGCGGCGCCCGGCGTCCCATCCCCGACCAGGAGTTGCATCGCCGTTCGCCTGTGCATCGAAAACGGGCGCGACCCTCGTCGCGCCCGGATGGGGTAGCTGGAAACTGTGGCGGACCGGGTACCCGTGCAAGGGACCCGCCGCGCCCCTCGCGCGAGCATCACCGCTGCACGACGGACTCCCCGTCGCGACGGTCGTGCGTCGGCGCGCGCACGCGCTATTGCGTCGCCGGCGGCCGCAGTCGCTCGGGCATGTCGGCCACGACGTAGGCCATCACCGCCCGCGCGAGCATTTCGACATCGGCGAAGGGCTCGGCCTGATGGATTTCGAGCGC
>CAZVDJ010001040.1:0-1519 GCA_964626245.1 uncultured Gemmatimonadaceae bacterium | reverse complement strand
ATCCAGGCCGACGCCTACGCCAACTCCCTCATCGAGGCCGACGAGCTGCGTCGCGAGCTCGAGGTCATCATCGAGGAGGCCAAGCGCAAGGAGGACAACCCCGGCGCGGTGACCACGGAGACGCTCTACGAGCTCCTGCACGACCGGCACCGCATTCGCCGTTGGCGCATCGGGCGCGAGGCGCCGCTGCGCGCGCTGCGTCGCGAGCAGCTCGTCGCCTTCTACCGCAATCACTACCGGCCGTCCAACACCATCCTGGTCGTGGCGGGCGACGTGGACCCGGGGCGCACGCTCGCGCGGATCGAGGCGCTGTATGGCGCGCTGCCCGACGGGGAGGTTGCCCGGGTTCCCGGCGACCAGGAAGTCGCGCCGCCCGGCCGGCGCTATCGCGAGCGTGCCGGCGACATTGCCGAGACGCAACTCGCCTTTGGGTGGCGCACGCCGGGCACGCGCCACGCCGACACGGCACCGCTCGACCTGGCGGCCGGCGTGCTCTCGTCGGGACGCGCCTCGCGCCTCTACCGCGCCGTGCGCGAGCGGCGCCTCGCCTCGTCGGTCTCGGCGTACAACTACACGCCCACCGACCTCGGTGTCTTCGTCGTGCACGCCGACGGGCCGTCGGATCGCGCCCCGCAGGCCGCGCGGGCCATGTGGAGCGAGGTGCGCGCCCTGCGCGAGGATGGCGTGGGCGCCTCGGACCTGCAGCGCGCGCAGCGGCTCTTCGAGTCGCGCTGGCTGCGGCGGCTGGAGACGATGGAGGGACAGGCCAACTTCCTGGCGGAGTGGGAAGCGTTAGGCAGCTGGCGATGGGCCGACGACTACGCCCACCGCATGCTCACCGCCACCCCGCAGGAGGTGACCGAGGCCGCCCGCCGTCACCTGTCGCCTGCCCAGGCGTCGCTCATGGTCTATCGCCCGGCGTCATCACCCCCCTTCGCCGCCGACGCCGCCGAGGCGTTCGCCGCGCTCGACGCTGCCGACCCCTCCCCGCTGTCCACCACGCCGCTCCCGTCGGCACCGGCGCTCCCCGCCAGCGCCGGTGCCCCGGTCGCCGAGCGCACCCACGGTGCCACCACCGTCTTTCGCACGCCGCGCGGCGTCCCCATTCTCGTCAGGCGCAAGCCGGGCGCCCCCATCGTGCACCTGGGCGTCTACGCGCTGGGGGGGACCGTGCGCGAGCCGGCGGCGCAGGCGGGAATCGCCACGCTCATGGCCCGCACCACGCTCAAGGGAACGTCCCGGCGCGACGCGGAGACCATCGCGCTCGAGACCGAGCTGCTGGGGGGGAGCATCACCCCCGCCGTCACGAGCGATGGGATCGGGTGGACGCTCTCCGTCACCGCGGGGCACCTCGCCGCCGCGATCGACCTCCTCGCCGACGTGGTCCTCGCGCCCGCCATTCCCGAGGAGGCGTTCGAGACCGAGCGTCGCGTCGCCCTGTCGCAGCTGGCGCAGCTGCGCGACGACATGATGCGGTACCCGATCCGCCTGGCCACGGAGGCGGCCTTCGGGGCACACC
>CAZVDJ010001039.1:0-1520 GCA_964626245.1 uncultured Gemmatimonadaceae bacterium | reverse complement strand
CGGTGGTGCTGGCGGGGATCCTGCTCAAGCTGGGCACCTACGGCTTCTTGCGGCTGGCGATTCCGCTCTTCCCGGGCATCGCCATGCACGACACCGTGCGCACGGCCATCCTGGCGCTCAGCGTCATCGGGGTGATCTACGGCTCCCTCGTGGCGCTGGTGCAGCCTGACTTCAAGAAGCTCGTGGCCTACTCCTCGGTGGCGCACCTGGGCATGGTGATGCTGGGCATCTTCGCCATGACGGTGGAAAGCGTGCAGGGGGCGCTGATGGTGATGATCGGTCACGGCGTCTCCACCGGCGCGCTCTTCTTCCTCATCGGGATGATCTACGAGCGCAAGCACTCGCGACTCATCGCCGACTACGGCGGCATCGCCAAGGTCGTCCCCCTCTTCGCCACCGCGCTCACCATCGTGGCGCTCAGCTCCATCGGCCTTCCCGGGACCAACGGCTTCATCAGCGAGTTCCTCGTGATGGTGGGGTCGTTCCAGACGGTGCCGTGGATGACGACCATCTCGGCCCTGGGCGTGATCCTCGCGGCGGCCTACATGCTGTGGGCGGTACAGCGCATCATCTACAACCCGATGGACAAGGCGGCCAACGCGTCGCTGACGGACCTGAACTGGCGCGAGATCAGTCTCCTCGCCCCGCTCCTCTTCCTCATCATCTGGATGGGCGTGTACCCGCAACCGGTGCTCCGCCGCATGGAGGCCTCCGTCGGTCACTTCGTGCAGCAGGTGGAAACACGCGCGGCCGCGCAACAGGCCACGATGAGCATGTCGGCGGGAGGGAACTGAGATGCGCTACGATCTCGCCATTCCGACGCAGCTCACGCTGGCGCTGGGCCCGGACCTGCTCCTCTTCGCGGGGGCGATGGTCCTCCTGCTCGCCGCCTCGTGGGGACGGGAGAGCGCCGAGCGGCAACGCGGCGTTGGCGTCGCCAGCATCGGCCTCGCCCTCATCGTGCTGGCCACCGTGGTCTTCGTGGGGACGCGCGACATCGGCGCCGGCCCGGGCGTCGTTGCCGTCGACGGTTTCCGGTGGGCGTCGGACGCGCTCTTCCTGCTGTCGGCCGTCATCGCCATCGCGCTCTCGGTGGACTACAACGAGAAGGAGGGGATCCTCGCCGGCGAGGCCCACGTGCTCACGCTCTTCGCCACCGGCGGCATGATGCTGATGGCGGCGGCGCGCGACCTGATGGTGCTCTTCCTCGGCATCGAGCTGATGTCGATTGCCGTGTACGTGCTGGCGGGGCTCAACCGACGCAGCGCGCGCGCCGCCGAAGGGTCGCTCAAGTACTTCCTCCTCGGCGCCTTCTCCACCGGCTTCCTGCTGTACGGCATTGCGCTGGTGTACGGTGCCACGGGCTCCACCAACCTCAGCGTCATCGGCGAACGCATCGCGTCGCTGGGGCTGGCGCAGTCACCCATGCTCCTGGTGGGCGTTGCGCTGCTGCTGGTGGGCTTTGGCTTCAAGCTGGCGGCCGCGCCATTCCACATGTGGGCCCCCGTTGTCTACGAGGG
>CAZVDJ010001038.1:1197-1526 GCA_964626245.1 uncultured Gemmatimonadaceae bacterium | reverse complement strand
CGCCCCCCCTGCCCCGCCCGCCGCCCTCTCGATCCCACGATCGGCCACCGTCCGAGGTAACGCCATCGGGATGTTGACCGTCGCCGACGGGGCCTGCCCCAACGCCTTGTCGAAACCGGTCGCGATCACGGTGACGCGAATCTCCCCCTGCATGGCCGGCTCGGAGACGGCACCGAAGATGATCTCGGCATCGTCGCCCGCGGCGTCGTGCACGATTTCGGAGATCTGCGTCACTTCGCCAAGGGTCAGGTCGCCGCCGCCGGTGATGTTGAGCAGCACGCCGGTGGAGCCGGAGATGGAGATGTTGTCGAGCAGCGGCGAGGCGATGG
>CAZVDJ010001038.1:0-1187 GCA_964626245.1 uncultured Gemmatimonadaceae bacterium | reverse complement strand
CCGCGGCCGATCCCGGTCCCCATCAGCGCCGACCCGCCGTTCTGCATCACCGTGCGAACGTCGGCGAAGTCGACGTTCACCAACCCCGTCTTGGAGATGAGCGTCGAGATGCCCTGCGTGGCGTGGAGCAGGACCTCGTCCGCCTTCTTGAGCGCATCCTGGAAGGGGATCCCCTTGCCGACCACGGCCAGCAGGCGCTCGTTAGGGACGATGATCATGGTATCGACCTGCTTGCGCATCTCGGCGATTCCCATGTCCGCCTGGCGCATCCGCTTTCGACCCTCGAAGGCGAACGGCTTGGTGACGATCCCCACCGTGAGTGCCCCGGCCTCCTTGGCCAGTTCGGCGACGACGGGCGCCGCACCGGTGCCGGTGCCGCCCCCCATGCCGCACGTCACGAAGACGAGGTCGGCGCTCTGCAGCACGCGGCCGACCTCGTCCCGGTTCTCCTCGATCGCCTGGCGCCCGATTTCCGGGCGGGCACCAGCGCCGAGTCCCCGCGTGAGCTTCTTGCCGATCTGGATCTTCACGTCCGACTTGGACGCGAGCAACGCCTGCGAATCGGTGTTGATCGAGATGAACTCGACGCCCTCGAGGTGCTCCTCGATCATGCGATTCACGGCGTTCCCACCACCCCCGCCAACACCCACCACCTTCATGCGGGCGTTCTGGGATGCGTTCTCCTCGAATTCGAAGATCATGCGCGCAGCTCCTCTCGTGGCGAGGATGTTCGGGTCAGCAGGGGACGGTGCTCGCGGGGTGGACGGTGGCGACGTGCATAACGTCACGCCGAGTTCGCCCGCGATTCGTGGCCGAATATAATGCGTTTGCCCGGGCGGGCCACGTGTGAGCGAGAGCAACATTTTGCGCCGCGCTCGCGACGCGAGTGCGACCAATGTTTCTCCACATTTGCTGGGAGAACATCACCTTTGTAGCAACACGGGCGGCCTCGCATCGCGATGGCCGCCCGTGATACCCTAACGACGCTCCGGTTGCCGGCGACGGACGATCAGAAGAAGTCCTGCAGCCACGTCTTCACGCGCTGCGCCAGCTTATCCACATTAGGTGCACCAAGCTGCAACTTGCGCCCGCCAGGGCTCTCGCTCCCGAGCGCCACTCGGCTGGCCGCGTAGAGCGCCAGCCCCACCGCGGTGGCAAACCGGGGGGCCTCCACCGCATCGACCAGC
>CAZVDJ010001037.1:0-1530 GCA_964626245.1 uncultured Gemmatimonadaceae bacterium | reverse complement strand
GCCCTCGCCGCATGCGAGACGTTCCCGCCGTGCCGCGCCAGCGCCTTGCGGATGAGGATCTGCTCCACTTCGTCCAGCGGCAGGTCCTCGTAGCGCACCGCGCTCCCCCCGGCCAGCCGCAACCCCAGGTCGATGGCGCGGATGGCAGGCCCCTGTGCCAGGAGCACGGCGCGCTCCACCGCGTGCCCCAACTCGCGAATGTTCCCCGGCCAGGTGTGCTCCAGCAGCGCCTGCATGGCCGCGGGCTCGAACCCCTCCAGCGACTTGCGGTAGCGCGCGGCGTGGCGCCGCAGGAACTCGCGCGCCAGGAGCGGGATGTCGTCGCGTCGCTCGCGTAGCGGCGGGAGGTGGATCTCGATCGTGTTCAGGCGGAAGAGGAGGTCCTCGCGAAAGCGCCCGCCGCGCACGTCGTCCTGCAGGTCGGCGTTGGTCGCCGAGAGGACCCGCACGTCCACCCGGCGCACGCGCGACGACCCCACGCGCTCCACCTCGCCGCCCTGGAGCACGCGCAGCAGCTTGCTCTGCTGCGACAGGGAGATGTTGGCAATCTCGTCCAGGAAGATCGTCCCGCCGTCGGCCAGCTCGAAGCGCCCGATGCGGTCGGTGCGGGCGTCGGTGAAGGCCCCCTTCACGTGGCCGAAGAGTTCGCTCTCGAAGACCCCTTCGGAGAGCCCTCCCATGTTCACCGCCACGAAGCCGCGCGCCGCGCGCGGCGAGGCGGCGTGCAGCCACGTGGCCACGAGCTCCTTGCCGGTGCCATGTTCACCGGTGACCAGGACGTTGGCGTCCGACGGCCCCACCCGCTCCATCAGCTGCAACACGGGGCGCATCGCCGGCGACTCGGCAATCAGCGCCGGGAGCGCGCCGGCGGCGGCCCGCAGCGCCGAGTTCTCCGACTCCAGCCGCTGCGCGCGGCGCAGCGCCCGTCCCAGCTCCACGGCGTTGCGCACGATCGCCGTCAGGCGCGCGTTGTCCCACGGCTTCTCCACGTAGTCCTGCGCGCCGCGCCGCATCGCCTCCACCGCGGTGTCGATCGAGGCCCACGCGGTCATCACCACCACGGGGAGCGTGGGGTCCGTCGCCGCCAGCTGCTGCAGCAGTTCCAGCCCTTCGCGTCCCGAGGTGGTGTCGCGTGCGTAGTTCAGGTCGGCCAGCACCGCGTCGAAGTCGCGCGCGCGCACCGCCTCCAGCACCTCCATGGGCGAGCGCACCGTCTCCACGACGTACCCCTCACCCTTGAGCAGCAGCCGCAACGCCTCCAGGACGTCGGGCTGGTCGTCAGCGATGAGGAGGCGGGGCATTCGGGAGACGGGAGACGGGAGCGGGGAGACCGGAGGGTGAAGATGGGGGGATGGGGACCGTGGGGGAAACGGCGGCATGCTCCGCGCGCCCCGCGTGTCCAGCCTCTACGCTCCTCCCGTCTCCCGTCTCCCGTCTCCCGTCTGTCTATCCTCCACCACCCAACCGTCGCGCACCGTGACGATGCGCGAGCCGTACTGCGCATTCTCCTCCGAGTGCGTGACCTGCACG
>CAZVDJ010001036.1:0-1534 GCA_964626245.1 uncultured Gemmatimonadaceae bacterium | reverse complement strand
CGTCGTTCCCGACGTGTAGACGATCGCCGCCGCGGCGTCTCCATCGATGACACGACGCAGCGGGGCTTCCTCCTCGCTCGCCGCGGCGCGCACCAGCTCGTCCAGTCCCCACACCACCGTGCTTCCCGGAAAGAGCGCGCGCGCCTCGTCGCCGTGCGTCACCACCGCCACGGGCTCGGCATCATCCACGATGTGCGCGATCTCCCGCTCGCGGTACAGGATGTTGATCGGGACGGCGATGGCGCCCAGCCGCACGCAGGCGAGGAAGAGGTCGACGAACTCGACCCGGTTGGGAAGGAAGACCGCGACCCGGTCTCCCTCCTGCACCCCGCGGCGCTCCAGCGCGCGCGCCATGCGGCTGCTGCGCGCGTCCAGCTCCCCGAAGGTGAGCAGCTGGGTGGAGCCGTCGCTGCGCACGTGCTCCAGTGCCGTCCGGTCGCGGCGTCCCTGGAGCGAGAGGTCGAAGAGGTCGAGGAGCTGCATGATGGAGGTGGCTCCTAGGCGCGCGAGGGCTCGCGCTCGCCGTGGGCCAGCGACTCGCCCACCACGTTCACGCACAGCACCGTCACGAAGATCGCCATGCCGGGAAAGATCGCCAGCCACGGCTCGGACGTGAGGGCGGTCTGCGCCTGGTACAGCATGTTGCCCCAGCTGGCGGATGGCGGCTGGACGCCGACGCCAAAGAACGAGAGCGCCGATTCGAGCAGGATGCCGCGCCCCACCGCCAGCGTGGCCGAGACGGCGAGCGTCCCCGAGGCGTTGGGCAGGATGTGCGCCGCCAGGATGCGTGCGCGCGTGACCCCTGCGGCGCGCGCCGCCTCCACAAAGCCGCGCTGCGCCAGCGACAGCACCTCGGCCCGAACCACCCGGGCCGTCTCCATCCACCCCGCCGCCCCCACCAGGACGATGAGCAGCGGGATGGAGGGCTGGAGGATGGCGGCCACGATCATCAGGAAGGGAAGGCGGGGGATGGCCAGCATTGCGTCGGTCACGCGCATGAGGGCCGCATCCACCCACCCGCCCACGAAGCCGCCGGCGCCGCCCACCAACGTGCCTAACGCCACGGAGAGCAGCGCCGAGAACAGCCCGATGGCCAGCGAGACGCGGGCCCCGGTCAGCACGCGCACCAGGACGTCGCGCCCGAGCTCGTCCGTCCCGAACCAGTGCGACAGCGAGGGCGCGGCGCGACGGGCCGCGAGGTTCATCGCCTCGCCGGCGTCGGCGGCCACGAGCGCTTACTTTTACATTTTTTTTTTCATTTCGTTGTTCGTTTAGCCGTAATACCAGTACGTATCGTTTCGCTGTTTGCGTGCTGTTGTTCTTTCGTCTCTGCAAACTATTCATCGCGACGACGGACGACGAATTTTCTTAGAAATCTCTGCACGCGCCGCCGACGCCACGCACCGACTCGCCGTCGCTGCTCACGCCGCTGATGTCGTCGTCGACGTCGGTCGCGGCCACGTCATCATCATCGCCATCGACGACGACATCGACATCGACGACGACGACGACGACGATGCACGACGACGCGCAG
>CAZVDJ010001035.1:0-1536 GCA_964626245.1 uncultured Gemmatimonadaceae bacterium | reverse complement strand
GCGCTCGTCGAGGAAGTAGAGCGTGGCGTCGAAGTCATCGAGGTTCACCACCCCCGCGGGGAGGACCGTCTCCTGCGCCGGCTCTTGCAGCTGCTGCGGATCGACCAGCCGCTCCTGCCGCGCCAGGTCGGACGCGTCGAGCGGGGTCACCCCCTCGAGCGCGACGTCCACGTACCGGTAGCGCACGAACGCGAACTCCTGCTCCCACAGCAGCGTGAGCAGGTCATCCTCGTCGGGCGACGCCTTGCGCACGCGCGTGAGGATGTCGATGAGCGTCACCAGCTCCTGCTGCTCGACGTCGCGCAGCAGCCGCAACTCGCGGATCCCGTCCTTGTACAGGACCCACGGCAGCGCATCGGTGGTCTTGTCGGGCTCGTTGATGACGGCGTGCCCTTCCCAGCGCAGCTGGGTGTCGGTCACCTCGATCACCAGTTCCTCGGCCTGCGCCCAGATGGGGGCGAAGGTGGCGCGCAGGTTGTCCAGCGCGCGCAGGTAGGTGGGATTGTTGTGCAGGTAGAGCTGGTGCGCCCGCACCGCGCGCCCGAACATGCGCAGCATCTCCTCCACGAGCGCGACCGGAAATGGCGGCTCGGGGCGGTCCTCGGCTGGCGACGTCGGGGGCGGCGCGGACGGAACCGTCACGGCGGGAGGATCCCCATCTCCCGGACCTGCGACACGTCCTTGTCGCCCCGTCCACTCACGCACAGCAGCACGCCTTCGTCGCGCCCCCAGCGTCCGCGCTGGGCGGCAACCCAGGCCACCGCGTGCGCCGTTTCGAGCGCAGGAATGATCCCCTCCAACCGGCTCAGCATCGCAAAGCCCTCCAGCGCCTGCCTGTCGTCGACGGCGACGTAGGTCGCGCGCCCGCTGTCCCGCAGGAACGAGTGTTCGGGGCCCACGCCGGGATAGTCCAGTCCGGCCGAGATGGAGTGCGCCGGATGCACCTGCCCGTTCGCGTCCTGCAGGAGATAGCTCAGCGATCCGTGCAGCACTCCAGGTGTTCCCCGGGACAGCGAGGCCGAGTGACGCTCCGAATCGAGCCCCTCGCCCGCCGCCTCCACACCGACGAGTTCCACCCCCGGGTCGTCAACGAAGCCGGCGAAGATTCCCATGGCGTTGGATCCTCCCCCCACACACGCCACCACCGTGCGGGGAAGCGAACCGGTCCGCTCCAGCATCTGCGCACGGGCCTCGCGCCCGATCACGGCCTGGAATTCCCGCACCATGCGAGGGTACGGGGCAGGTCCCACCACCGACCCGATGATGTAGTGCGAGTCGCGCACGTTGGTGACCCAGTCGCGGATCGCCTCGGTGGTCGCGTCCTTCAGGGTGCGCGTGCCGCTGGTGACGGGGATCACCGTCGCGCCCATGAGCTGCATGCGGTAGACGTTCAACGACTGCCGCCGCATGTCCTCCTCGCCCATGTACACGACGCACTCCAGGCCAAACCGCGCGCAGATGGTCGCCGTGGCCACCCCGTGCTGGCCGGCCCCGGTCTCGGCGATGATGCGACGCTTGCCCATGCGCCGTGCCAGC
>CAZVDJ010001034.1:0-1540 GCA_964626245.1 uncultured Gemmatimonadaceae bacterium | reverse complement strand
TTGGCGTGCTGGAATCCGACTACCCGGAGGTGATCCTGTATCGGCGGGCAGGCCGACCTCGCGCGTAAGCGCATACGTGGTTCTTCCGTACCCGGAGTCTGGACAACCAAGGAGGGCTCACATGCGTCGCGGATCTCCATTCTTCATCGCTCTCGCGCTGGTGACGATTGCGATGGGGACACCTCGTCAGGCGTTCGCCGTGCCGTGCTGGTACTGCCAGTGCGTCACGAACTGTTCGTGCTTGCAGGGTGGTACTGGAAGCAGTTGCACGGCGAGTGGCAGTGGTTGTACGGTGTCTGGCAACTGCAAGTTCACCTCAACGCCTGGGGGGCCGCTCGTCCAGCCTCGCGCGGCCGATCGCGAGAAGAGGTGGGACGCCCTTGGCGGGCAATCTTCTCGCTACGTCGCGGTGCGTGAAGCTGTGTCGTGGGCGATGGTCGCACCTGGACGCTTCGTGGCGCGCAGCTGTGAGGGAGCGATCGTTCGGACGCGCACGACGCAAGGCGCCGCTGCGTCACTCCGCGCACGCAGCTCTGTGCTCAACGTGTAGTCGTCGCCCTGCGACGGGTGCTCTTCAACCCGCTCGCGAGGCGCAAACACTCGCGACGCCACCTCTCGGATGGTCGGCGGCAGGCCGGCATTCCGCGCCGCCCCGTAGCTGTCGATCAGCTGTCGATCATCTGAGTGGTGCCCTCCCGTAGCTCGGCTTGGTGACGACAGTCACCAGCTGCTCCTACGGTCGAAGCAGCTCCAGCATTCGCGCCGGCGTCGGGAGCGCGTGTCGGCGATGAGCTCGTTCCAGCGTCCGACGAGAGACGCACGCTCGCAAAACTACGCCTTTCACCGTGGCAAGCTCGGGATTCCTGGCGGCCCAGTCCCACGCATCACGGAGTGATCCGTGTAGACGTTTGAGGCGAAGCAATACTTGTTGCTCGCCCCCACACTCGATCCCCCGCCACTGACCTGCCCCGCCCACGACCTCCGTCAACCGCCCATCCTCCACCCCCCGCACCACCAGCTCGCACGACACCCATCGCGCACAGAGCGCAACACCGTGCATCGCGGCCGGAGTCGGCTCTCCCCACAGCACGATTCGCACAGACCGAGTCTCGAAGGCGAGCGTAAGGCACAGGCGCCGCGCCTCATCCGGCGCCGCCACCGCCCAACTCGGATCGATCACGACAACCCGCGCCGCATCGCCGAACGACGCCAATCGCGTCAACGCCGCGCCGACGTCGCCGACCAAATCGAGTTCTACCGGATCGCCGCCCCGCTCCCGGCCGCTGGCCTGAGTAAGCGCGGCCAATCCCTCTTTATCCGCGAGCTGTCCAACGCCAAGCACGACAACTCCCCCCCCCCCGCGCCGCTCCCCTTCATCCCCTCCACTCATCGCCTCACCTCGCGCCCATGAGTCCACGTCCCAATTCTTCATCCGCTCGTCCCCGCCGGCAACCCTTCCTTCGGGTGGGATGACAGATGTAGGGTACCCGCCCTACCTTCGTCCATCCGCGCCCCAAGCGCGACGAGCTACGTCACACCT
>CAZVDJ010001033.1:0-1541 GCA_964626245.1 uncultured Gemmatimonadaceae bacterium | reverse complement strand
TCGCCTCCTGCAGCGGCTTGTCGAAGGTGAACTCGACCATGATGAAGCCGAAGCCGTCCTCGGCCCGCCCGTTCACGTGCTTCACCCCGGCGATGGACGAGATGGCCTCCTCGATGGGATCGAGGATCTCGCTCTCCACACCGTCCGGCGAGGCGCCCGGATAGACGAGCCCCACCGTGACCACGGGCGGCGCGACATCCGGGAACTCGTCCGTCTGCAACTTCATGAGGGCGACCAACCCGAAGGCGACCAGGGCCACCATCGAGACGACCGTGATCATCGGCCGCTTGATCGCGAAGTCCGAAATCAGCATCGCGGTCTCCGGTTAGTTCTTGTTGGCGGCCTGGTCGTTCGGTGCGCCCACGCGCACCGGCGTTCCCGGCGTGATTCCCTGCGCGGCGCCAACGAGGAGCGTATCGCCCGCCGCCACGCCGCTCACGACTTCGTACTTCTCCGTTGCTTCGTCCTTGAGCCCGAGCTCGACCTCCACCTTCTCGGCCCGCCCGCCCTTGAGGCGCAGCACCCAGGGGCGCACGCCGCGCAGGTCCACGGCGTTGGCCGCCACGACCGGTGCCTCGCGCGACTCGCTCTGCGCACGCCCCTCGGCGAACAGCCCGGCCACGAGCGCGTTGCGCTCGTTCGGGATGGTCGCGACGATGCGCACCTGTCCGGTCGAGGGGTCGGCCGCCGGGTTGATGCGCGAGACGCGCCCCGAGAAGGTCTTGCCCGGGTAGCCGGTGACGCTGAACGTCACCGTCGCCCCGATGCGCACCGCCGACAGCTGCGCCGCGGGCACGCTGGCTTCGAGGCGCATGCTGCGCGGGTCGATGATGGTGAAGAGCGCGCCGCCGGGCTGCACCACGTCGCCGGCCGACACCGAGCGCACGCTCACCACGCCGCTGAACGGGGCGCGCACCTGCGCGTCGTCCAGCTGCTTCTGCGCCAGCGTCAGGCGGGCCTTGGCGTCGTCCAGTTGCGCCTGCGCTGCCACGTTGCCGCGACGCGCGGCCTCGAGCTCGCGCTCGGCGATGGCGCCGGCTTCGGCGAGCTTCTCGTTGCGCGACAGTTCGCGCGCCGCGATGTCGGCCGCCGTCTGCGCCGTCGTGACGCCCGAGCGGGCGCCCAGGAACTGGTCGCGCATCGTGCGGTCATCGATGCGGGCCAGGACCGTGCCGGCGGCCACGCGCGACCCCTGGTCGGCGTGCGTGGAGAGGATGGGCCCCGCCACCTGCGCGCGTACCGTCGCCTCGCGCTCGGCGGTGAGGGCGCCCGAGATCGCCGGGCCGCTGGAGATGCGCTCCAGCGCCACCACCACGACGTTCTCGGCGCTGATGGTGGTGGTCGCGGGCGCGGTCGCCTCACCCTTGGCCTTGGCGTCGGCCTCGCTGCCGCCGCAGGCAGCGGCCACCGACAGGAGCGCCAGGACCGCGACGCGCGGCATCGAATGCTGGATCATGCGAGACATGGAAAGGTCGTGCTCCAATTATTGGGGAACTTGTGAAGTCGATGCCTGCTGCGTGGTGATGCGCGTGCCCGATGCG
>CAZVDJ010001032.1:1085-1543 GCA_964626245.1 uncultured Gemmatimonadaceae bacterium | reverse complement strand
GCCGGTGCGTGGGGTGGAGCACGACGCGGGCGAGTGGGTCACGCTGCCGGAGGCGTTGGACAGGCTGGCGTGGCCGCGGTCGCGAGGGGTCCTGCGCGACATCGAGCACCTGCTCAGGAGTGGCGACGCAGGCCCGGTCGAGGACGTGCTGCGGATCTGGTAGCGAGCGGTGTACGCCGCCCGCTGGGGGGTCAGGGTTGGCGCGCCGCCGACCGGCTGCGCGCCAGCGCCCGCTCACGCTCGATGCGCTGCAGCAGGATGCTCCACTCGTCGTTGCGCGCCGTCTCGTAGACGATCGCCATGGGCTGGTTCACGTCGATCTGCCCGTCAAAGACGTAGAGCGCATGCTGCACCTCCCGCTGGCGAAGGCGCTGAGAACCGAAGCCGGGCGAGAGGGGAATTACGTCGAGCGGCTGGAAGTCACGCCCCACGTTGGAGGGTCGGCACCGGCCCGATGG
>CAZVDJ010001032.1:0-1075 GCA_964626245.1 uncultured Gemmatimonadaceae bacterium | reverse complement strand
CTCCATGGGCGAGAAGCGCGTCTCCCCCTGCTGGAGCGCGAAGAAGGAGACGTACCAGAGGCTGAGGCGCGGGAGTGCCGTGCGCCGCTGGAGTTGCGCGAGGCGGTCGCCCTGACTGGCCACCAGGTCGCGCAGGGCCCGGTACGAGTCGGGGGAGAGGACGCGGATGACCGTCTCGTCGAGCGGAATGGCGCGCACCTGCAACCCGAACTGCGAGACGCGAAGCGCAATGTCCTCCTGCCGCAGCGTCCCGAAGCCGGCCGGAACGAGCAGGAGCGACGAATCGCGCGGCGCCCCGGCGCCCTGCCGCTCGCCGGTGGCCCCGCCGGCCGCGGCGCTCGCCTGAGTCGATGGCGCCGAAGGGGGCGCGGCCGGCGCGGGTGCAGGCGACGGTGTCGAGGCTGCTGCGCAGGCGGCCAGCGCCAAGCAGAGGAGAGCGCCGTTCACGCGCCCAAGACGACCTCCCACGCCGACTCCCCGGCGGGTGCGCGTCACGAGGCCCCTGTGGGCTCCCGGCGCCACGCCGGCTGGCTCACGAGCTCTGCCACCGCCTCCGCCAGTTCGGTGCGTCCGGCCCCCGTGTGCGCACTGGAGGCGATCACCTGCGCCGGGTCCACGCCGATGGCGTGAGTCACGGCGGCGATGCGCTCCCGGCGTGCGGCACTCCCCAGCTTGTCGACCTTGGTGATGACGACGAGGGTGGGGATCTCGAGGTCGGCCAGGTAGTCGAGCATCGCGAGGTCCTCTTCGTTCGGCTCGCGGCGCACGTCGAGCAGCAGGACGATCCCGCGCAACTGGCTCGTCATACGCAGGTAGCCTTCAATGAGCGGCTGCCACGAGTGGCGCTTGCTCTTCGAGACGCGCGCGTAGCCGTAGCCCGGGAGGTCGACGAGGATGAACTGCCGGTTGACCTGGAAGAAGTTCACCTCCTGCGTGCGGCCCGGGGTGCGGCTCACGCGGGCGAACGCCTTGCGCCTGACGAGCAGGTTCAGCAGCGACGACTTGCCCACGTTCGATCGCCCGATGAAGGCGACCTCGGGGAGCTCGTCGGGCGGGCGCCAGCCGCCGGCCACCG
>CAZVDJ010001031.1:0-1544 GCA_964626245.1 uncultured Gemmatimonadaceae bacterium | reverse complement strand
GGCGACCACGCCTTCATCGCCGTGGTGGAGGTGGCGACGCGCGCCGTGACCTTCCTCTCGCCGAGCGTCGACACCGATGGCGCTCCCGTCTGGTCGCCCGACTCGCGGCGCGTCGCCTTCGTGCGGCATCCGGCCTCCAGTGCACTGATGCTCTTCAAGGCCGAGCGCAGCGGACGCCCGTGGTCGATCCTCGTGGCCGACGTCGCCACCGGCGCGGCGCGCACGGTCTGGACTGCGGACGAGGGCGACGGTTCGGTGCCGCACGCCATCGTTGGGCCCGACCAGCTCATGTGGGGCGACGGCGACGTGCTCGTCTTTCCGTGGGAGAAGGACGGCTGGAATCACCTGTACGCCATCCCCGCCTCCGGCGGACGGGCGACGCTGCTCACGCCCGGCGACGGCGAAGTGGAGTACGCCGTGCTGAGCCGCGACCGTCGCGAGGTCCTGTACAACACCAACATCGGGGACATCGACCGGCGCCACATCAGGCGCGTGCCGGTGCGTGGCGGGGCGCCGGTGACGGTGACGAGCGGGAGCGGGATCGAGTGGGCGCCGGTGGAGCTCAGCGATGGCTCACTGGCCTTCCTGCGTTCGGATGCGCGCACGCCGGCGCACGCCGTGCGGCTTGTGGCTGGCGGAGCGCCCGCCGCGCTGGCGCCGTCGCTGCTGGCGGCGTTCCCCTCGGCGGCCCACGTGGTGCCGCAGGCCGTGATGCTCAGCGCCTCCGATGGGATGCCGATCCCGGCGCAGCTCTTCCTGCCGCCGGGAGCGCGCGCGGGAGACAAGCGCCCCGCCGCCATCTTCTTCCACGGCGGCTCGCGCCGGCAGATGCTCCTGGGCTACCACTACGGCGAGTACTACCACAACTCGTATGCGCTCAACCAGTACCTGGCGAGCCAGGGGTTCGTGGTGCTGTCGGTGAACTACCGCAGTGGCATCGGCTACGGGCTGGCCTTCCGCGAGGCGGAGCGCTATGGCGCGGGCGGGGCGAGCGAGTTCAATGATGTGGTCGGGGCGGGGCTCTACCTGCGCGGCCGGCCGGAGGTGGATCCATCGAAGATCGCACTCTGGGGCGGGAGCTACGGCGGCTACCTCACGGCCATGGGGTTGGCGCGGGCCCCCGAGCTGTTCGCGACCGGGGTCGACATTCACGGGGTCCACGACTGGAACGTGGGGATCCGGACCTTCGTCCCGGACTACAATCCGCTGGCCGATCCGGCGGCGTCGCGCCTGGCGCTCGAGTCGTCCCCCTTCGGCTCGCTCGATCGATGGAAGGCGCCCGTGCTGGTGATTCACGGCGACGACGACCGGAACGTCTCGTTCGCCGAAACGGTGGCGCTGGTGGAGCGGTTGCGCGCGCGCAGGGTCGAGGTGGAGCAGCTGATCCTGCCGGACGAGGTGCACTCGTTCCTGCGACACGCCTCGTGGCTGGCGGTCTACCGCGCCACGGCGGATTTCCTGGGGCGACGCCTACGCTAGCCGGTGGGACGAAGCGTCGTCCCTCCCGCCCGCGAGGCCGGCGGGGTGAGGGTTGTGTGTGAGCC
>CAZVDJ010001030.1:0-1547 GCA_964626245.1 uncultured Gemmatimonadaceae bacterium | reverse complement strand
GGCCCCACCAGGCGCCGTGCGATGAAGCCCGCATAGTTGATCCCCCGAGAAGATGAGGACCACGATCCAGAGCGCGCGCGGATTGAATCCGCCAAGCGGACCAAAGCTGCGATGCGGAAGCACGGGGAGGACGACCAGCGCCAGCGCCGCGAAGAGGAAGGCGCCGCGCAGCTCCGATTCGTCCAGGCGCTTGACGGCCCCCTGGATCGCGGCCTTTTCCATCAGGGCGAGGACCATCAGCGTCCCGGCTCCTCCGGCCACCGCCGTCTGGCCGATCCCCGCGAGCACGCCCAGCGCCAGCACGACGAGCGCGGCCACCTCGGTGGTGCCATCGACCGCCTCGGCGCCGCCGGCGCGGGCTGCGGAGAAGTAGGCCGCCGCCACGAGCAGCGCGCTGCCCGCCAGCAACGTCACCGCGACGGGGAGCCAGCCGTCGGCAACGAGCCAGCCCGAGACGCCCCCGATGGCTCCCATGAGCAGGAAGGTGCGGACGCCGGCGAAACGTGGATGAAGGCCGCGATCGCCGTGCCCCGACCACTCGCGCTCGACACCCACCGCCAGCCCCACGAGGGCGGCGATGGCAAGTCGAACGGCGAGTTCGGAGGTCATGCGCGCACGCTAGCGGACGGATGCGGGCGCGGCAATCCGATGCAGCCGAGCGCGATCAGGCGGCGCTGCGCCCCTTCCAGGCGTGGCCGTTGTGCCCGGGTGCCTGGCCGCGGTCGTCGAAGTCGAAGCGGACGATGGCCTGCGGCGCGCCACCCGCGAAGAGCACCGTGCGCAACGCGTCACGAAGCAGCGGGTGATGAAGCGGCTCGTTGAGGAAGGTGGCGGTGAGCCCCTGCACCTTGGCGTGCAGCAGCACGCGTTGCAGCGCGGCCCCCGCGTCGAGCCACCCCTGCGGCAGGTCCGCGGAGGAGCCCAGGATGGCGAGGATCGGGGCGGTGACCGTCGAGCCGCGCGCCACCGCGGCCCGGTCGGCGCTCCACGCGTTCGACTCACGCACGTTGGCACCGAGCGTGGTCAAGAGCGGTGCCAGCGCCGTTCCGCCACTCATCGCCACTTCCACCGCTCCGGACGCGGCGCGCTCACGTTCCAGGCGCAACGCGAGCAGCGATCGTGCGCCGCGCTCGGCGTCGCCGATCGTTGCCGCCTCCGACTCCAGGTCGCCGACCAGCTCGCGACGCGCGTCGTCCGCCACCACGTCGAGCCACCCGCCCTCGCAGCGCGCGGCATGGCGCAAGACGGCGAGCAGCGCCGGCGAGACCCCGCGTCCCTGCGGCGAAGGACTGGCCGGCGTCCCCGAGGACGTCATCACGCGAAAGAGCGCGTCGTCCTCGTGACGAGGCTCCAGCGCCTCGCCCAGCGCGATCGTGGCCACCACGGTGTCGTCGACGCCATTGGGCCAGCGCGCCACCAGCAGGTCGCGCCCCAGATGCCTCGCCGCGATACGCATGTTCTCCAGGACGGCTCCGCAGGCCATCACGACTTCGCGATTCGCGGGGTCGTGCAGCAGCTCATCGCGCAAGCGGTGCAGGCGCAACTGG
>CAZVDJ010001029.1:0-1547 GCA_964626245.1 uncultured Gemmatimonadaceae bacterium | reverse complement strand
TCACCGCCAGCTGCACGCAGCGCGCGCACCGCCACGCGCGGCTCGTCGCGCGCGGGTGTCGCGCGGCTGCGTGCGCCGCCGGTCTCCACGTCGAGCACCGGCATCTGCAACTCCCACCGGCGCACCACCCAGGCCCCGTCGGACAGGCGCGCGTACTCCAGCCGCCCGCCGGCCTCCGACGCCTCGTCCGGGAGCCCGACATAGCGGAATGCGAGCGCGCGCAACTCGGCGGTGGCTCGCGACAGCGTGAGCGTCCCGCGCACGCCGATCACGTCGCGCCGCGCCGCCGGCTCGAAGGCGAGGGCAACGGCCGACGTGTCGCCATCCGGGGCCGCCACCAGCCGCAGGCAGTGCGCGGCGACGAAGTCGTCGCTCAGGAGGACATCGGCGTCTGGGCCAAAGAACTCCAGCGCATCGCCGCGCTGCACCACGAACCCTTCGCGCAGCAAGCTGTCCACCGGCACGCTGCGAAAGGCGCGGGCATCGCTCGTCTCCACCACGCGCGACGTCTCGCGCGTGACCAGTGGCCCGTACGCGTCACGCCCCAGGTCGCGCTCGTACGTCACCACCTCGAGCTGGTGCCGCCGCGACGCGGCGGTGATCGAGGCAAGGGCGAGCGCCTTGCGCGCCTCCTCCCACACCGTGGCCACCTCCGCGCCGGCCCCCGCCATGGGCCGGCACGACGAACGTCCCCGGACTTCGACCGCCGCGATCGAGATGGCGACGTCGGTCAGCGTCAGCCGCACTTCCGCGACGCCCGTCGCCTCCAGGACGATCTCGTCGCTCTCGGTGGGTCGATAGCCGATGCGGAGCGCGCGCGCGCGATAGCGCCCGGCCCCAGGCGCCCGCAGCGTGAATCCTCCCGCCGCGGTCGTGACCGCGCGCGCAACGGTCACGCGCGTCGGCGTGACCAGTTCCACCAGGACGCCGGCCGTCGCCGTCGTCCCGTCGGGAAGGAGCAGCACCCCGCGCACCTCCTGCCCCAAGCCGTCGGAGCGCGCCACGCACAGCGCAACCGCCACGCACGTCCCCCGCCAGCGCCACCGCATCTCTCGTCCTCTCTCGTCTTCTCGTCTTCTCGTCTTCTGCCCCTATTGCACAGCCGACGCCGCCGTCACCCGTTTTACCAGCCGGTAGGTGAATTCGATCCCCTCGAAGAACGCCTTCTGCGGAATGCGTTCATTCATCCCGTGGGCAAAGGTGTCGGTGTAGAAGAAGCCCGAGACGCCGTACACCGGAATGCCGGCGTTGCGCAGGTAGAGCCCGTCGGTGGCGCCGGTGCTCATCGTGGGGATGACCGGGACCCCCGGCCACATCTCCTGGGTCACCCGCTCGATCTCTCCCATCAGCTCGCGCGTGAGTGGCGAGGGCGGTGAGTTCCGCGCCGCGCGGTCGGTGGAGATCTTCACCTTGGGATCGTTGACCACCGACGTCAGTGCCGCCTGCACCTCTTCGGTGGTCGCGTCGGGAAGGATGCGGCAGTTCACGTTGGCGCGCGCCCGCTGCGGGAGCGCGTTGGGCGCGTGCCCGCCGTCGAGCATCGTGGC
>CAZVDJ010001028.1:0-1558 GCA_964626245.1 uncultured Gemmatimonadaceae bacterium | reverse complement strand
CACTCGCGCACGACCTATCGGCGGCGGCGCCCGGTGCTCCTGCACTCGGCGACTGAACGGGCGCCGCGGTAGTGTGCATAGAGTTGTGTACTTCGCCCCTCGTGCTCGGGGGTGAAGCCGGCCGCGGCCCCTCACGCGAAGAGGCCACCGGCCATCTCTTCTGGGAGCGCTATCCAACCTGCGGGGCGCCAACCCCGCCTAGCCCAGGAGAGACCACCGATGACCTCCGACGACAAGACTAGGACCGGCCTGCGCCTCGAACAAGCCGTCGCCCCCGACGCCCTCCGGGACCTCGTGGCCGTGGCGGTGCAGGAGGCCCTGACGCGCGAGTTCGAGACCTTCCTCGGCGCCGCTCCGTATGCGCGGACCGCGACGCGACGCGGCTGGCGGAACGGGAGTTACGCGCGGGGCCTGATGACCCGCGTGGGGCCGCTCAAGCTCCGCGTGCCCCGCGACCGCGAGGGCGTGTTTCAACCCACGCTCTTCGCCCGCTATGAGCGCGCCGAGCAAGCGCTCGTCCTGGCGATGGCCGAGATGTACTTCCAGGGCGTCTCCACGCGGAAAGTGACCGCGGTCGTCGAGGTGCTGTGTGGCACAAGCGTGAGCGCGAGCGAGGTGAGTACCCTCGCCCGCAAGCTCGAGGTGATCCTGACCGAGTGGCGCCAGCGCCGGTTGAACGAGCATCCCTATCCGATGCTCGTCGTGGACGCGCTGGTCGAGCGCGTGCGGCGCGAGGGGCAGGTGCGTCATACGGCCCTGCTGTCGGTGCTCGGGATTCGCCCGGATGGCTATCGCGAGCTACTGGGGACGTGGACGGGCGCCTCCGAGAGCAGCGAGAGCTGGGCGCACGTCTTCCACGACCTCGCCGAGCGCGGCCTGCATGGCGTGACCTATGTGGTCTCCGACGAGCATCGCGGCCTGGTGGAGAGCGTGCGCCGCTACTTCCCCGACGCGGTGCACCAGCGCTGTCAGGTACACTACCAGCGGAACGCGCTGAGTCACGTGTCCAACGACACGCTGCAGCGCGAGGTGCTCAGGGGACTCACGGACGCCTGGGCCGCGCCCACCGCCGACGAGGCCCAGCGCCGGCTCGCGGCCCTCGCCACGGCGCTCCGGCCGCGGGCAGCCAAGCTGGCCGACTGGCTCGAGGATACCAGCGGCGACACTCTCGGCGTCTATGCCCTCCCGGAAGACGTGGCGCGGCGCAAGCTCCGCTCGACGAACGTGCTGGAGCGCTTCCACGTCGACGTCCGCCGTCGCACGCGCGTCGTGGGGATCTTCCCGCACGACGCCAGCCTCCTTCGGCTCGCCACCGCCCTCGCCATGGATACGTCCGAGAAGTGGAGCACGACCCGCTACCTCCCCCACACCGCTCGCCCCACCCGCGCCATCCCCCTGCCACGCCTCGCCTAACGCCCCATCCCCTCCCGAAGAGATCTACACAAGAACTAGCACTTGACCGGCGCCGCCCGACACACGCGCCGGGCAGCGGTGACGCGTCGATTGTCAGCGCGACATGGCGACTGGGCAAACGAAATCGGCGCCCTGTCACTCGAAC
>CAZVDJ010001027.1:0-1559 GCA_964626245.1 uncultured Gemmatimonadaceae bacterium | reverse complement strand
TGTGCCACGACCCCTTCCGGCGGCTGGCTCCCGTCGGAGGCGGTGGAGTGCATGTGCAGGTCGATGCGGTCCGGCGCCAGCTCACCCCCGGCCGGGGTGGTGGCTGCCGTCACCGCGCGTAGCCGGCTTCGGGCGAGGTGGCGCCGGGCTGCGACTCCCCAAAGAGGCGCAAGAGTTCGTCCCCGGGGAGCTCCGCCAGCGACTGCTCGCGGGAGCGAGTGCCGTGCGGCGAGTAACGCGTGACGCGCACCTCGCGCGACTCGGCCGTGCCGTGCACGAAGACGAGGGCAAACTCGTCGTGCTCGTACTGCGTGACGTAGCCGGAGGGAAAGACGTTCCAGCGCTTGCCGTCGATCGTGATGCTGCGCGTAGGCATGACGTAGGGCTCCAGTGAGTGCTGACGGGGCGTCGGCAACCGAGGGTTGCCTTCGGGCGAAGGACGGCGGCGCGTCCATCGCCCGCGGGCGCCCGTCAGAACCCGGTGTCGGGAATCGTCTCGAGCTGCTTCTTCACGAAGGCCATGAACTGGTCGGCGTCGGCGCCATCGACGATGCGATGATCGAACGACAGCGAGAAATAGGCACAGGTGCGGATGGCAATCGTATCCTCACCGTCGGGCCCGGTGAGCACCTTGGGGCGCTTCTCGATGGTGCCGAGACAGAGGATGGCGACCGTGGGCTGCGGAATGACGGGCGTTCCCATCACCGAGCCGAAGACGCCGGGGTTGGTGATGGTGAATGACGCATCCTGCACGTCCTCGGGCCTGAGCTTCTTGGATCGCGCCCGCGTGGCCAGGTCGTTGATCTGCCGAGTGAGCCCAACGAGCGACAGCGAGTCGGCCTGCTTGACCACGGGGACGATGAGCCCCCAGTCCAGCGCCACGGCGATGCCGACGTTGTACTGCTTGCGGAAGACGATGTCGGTGCCGCGCACGGCGGCGTTGATCACGGGGAACTTGCGCAGCCCCTGCACCACCGCCTGGGTGATGAAGGGGAGGAAGGTGAGCTTTTCGCCGTACTGCGCCTCGAATTCGCCGCGCATGCGCTGGCGGATGCGCGCGACGCGCGTGAGGTCGACCTCGAAGAACGATGTCACGTGCGCCGAGGTCTGCTTGGAGAAGACCATGTGCCCCGCCGTGAGGCGGCGGATGCGGGACATCGGCTCGACCACGTCGCCGGGCCAGGCGTTCACCGCCGGCGGCTCGAAGCCGAAGCCGGCCGGGGCGTACATCGAGGCCATCGGCGCGGGCGCCACCGTCCCCGCGGGGCCTGACGAGGCGGCAGGCAATGCGGGCTGCGATGCAGCGGGCGCCGCGACGGGACCGGACTCGATCGCGGCCAGGATGTCCTTCTTGGTCACTCGGCCGGCGATCCCGCTCCCCTGCAGCGACGCGATCTGGATGCCGTGCTCCGCGGCGATCTTGCGCACCAGGGGCGACGACTTGGTGCGGATCCGGTCCTCGAACGATCCGGCCGGGGCACCGGACGTATCCGTCGACGCGGTGTGGGTGGCCGCGGGCTCCGGCGCGGCAGGCGTGGCGGGAGCGACCGGCGCCCCCG
>CAZVDJ010001026.1:0-1562 GCA_964626245.1 uncultured Gemmatimonadaceae bacterium | reverse complement strand
CGCTGCGGCTCCGACTTGCCGGGCGGAATGAAGAGCATGTCGCCATTGCCCAGCAGCGACTCCGCCCCCATGCCGTCGATGATGGTGCGCGAGTCCACCTGCGAGGCCACGCGAAACGCGATGCGCGAGGGGAAGTTGGCCTTGATGAGCCCCGTGATGACGTTCACGCTCGGGCGCTGCGTCGCCAGGATCAGGTGGATGCCGATCGCCCGCGCCTTCTGCGCGAGCATCGCCAGCGGCGTCTCGACCTCCCCCTGCACCGTCATCATGAGGTCGGCGAGTTCGTCGATCACGACGACGACGTAGGGGAGGATTCCCTCGGTGTAGTCGCGCCGCTCGAACGCGACCTCGGGACGCTTGGGCATGACGAGCGGCGCGCCGTCCAGCACGCGCTTGTTGAAGTCCTGGACGTTGCGCGCCCCGTTGGCCGCCAGGATCTCGTAGCGCCGCTGCATCTCCTGCACCGCCCACTTGAGCACGTACGCTGCGTCGCGGTTGTCGGTGATGACCTTGTGCAGCAGGTGCGGCAGGTCGTTGTACACCGACAGCTCGACCATCTTGGGGTCGACCATCAGGAACTGCAGCGTCCTGGGCGTGTGCCGGTAGACCAGCGACGTGATGATCGTGTTCACGCACACCGACTTGCCCGAGCCGGTGGCCCCGGCAATGAGGAGGTGCGGCATCTTGGCCAGGTCGGCGACGACGACCTTCCCCTCCAGGTCCTTGCCCAGCGCGATGGGAAGCGCCATGCGCGCCTGCGTGAAGTCGCGCGCCTCGATCAACTCCCGAAAGGCGACGATCTGCGGGATGGGATTGGGCACCTCGACTCCCACCGCCCCGCGGCCGGGGATCGGCGCCACCACGCGAATGCTCGGCGCGCGCATGGCGAGCGCCAGGTCATTGGCCAGGTTGGCGAACTGCCGCACCTTCACCCCCGCCGCCGGCTCCACCTCGAACTGCGTAACCACCGGCCCGGTCGTCTTGCCCGCCAGCGTCCCTTCGACGCGGAACGTGCGCAGCGCCTCCATGAGCTTGACGCCCATGGCCTCGATCTCCTTTCGGCCTACATCGATGTTGCCTGCTGGCGCCGGCGTGAGGAGTTCCGGCGACGGGAGCTTGTCCTCCAGCGCGTCCGCCTCCGGCACCACGACGGGCGCCGCCAGCGGCAACTCCTCCTGCGCCGCCGGGGCCTCGTCCTTCGCCTTCCTGTCGCGCTTGCGAGGCGGGGCCGCCCCCTGCGCCGCATCGGGTGTGCGCTCCTCGCCCGACGGCGGCGGGACGGTGCGCGGCGATCGCTTCCTTCCGTCTCCCGTCTCCCGTCCCCCGTCTCCCCCCTCGATCCCCGGCATCTCCTCGGGCGGCGGCTCCAGGAGCGTGGCGAGCGTGGGGCGGCGCGTGCCGCTGTCGCGCGTTGGACCAGGACCCACCACCGCCCGCACCGGGTTCCAGCGAAGGGTCCACGCCATCAACGCGCTTCCCATCAGCGCCACCGCGAGCCACGCCCCCCCCTTGCCCAGCGCCTGCGACAGCGGCTCGACCAGCGGACGCAGGCTCATCTCCGG
>CAZVDJ010001025.1:0-1564 GCA_964626245.1 uncultured Gemmatimonadaceae bacterium | reverse complement strand
GCGAGGGCGAGATCAACGTCGGGCAGTTGCTGCGCGAACGCTACGGAAGCGAGGCCGCGACGCTCACCCCGGACGATCGGTGGAACGTCATCACCTACGTCAATCGGATGCGCGCCGCGCACGCCGCGGCCCCGGCCGAGGGGGTCTACGCGCAGCGCTGCGCCGGCTGCCATGGCGCCGGCGGGTCGGGCGACGGGCCGCTGGCCGCCGCCCTGACCAAGCTCCCGCCCGAACTCTCCTCGTTCGCCTGGCAGGCCGAACGCAGCGATGCGCAGATCATCGAGGCCATTCGCGACGGGATCGCCGGGACGGCGATGCCACCAACGCGCGACTTGCGCGAGGATGAGTACGTCGCCCTGGCGGGCCATGTGCGCGCGCTGTCGCTCGGCGACGTGCCGACCACGGGCGCGGCGAACAGGTCGGCCGCGCTCGACGCCGACGCGGTGGCCTAGCGCGTGCGCGCGCTGCTCGACGAGGCGCTCGCCGCCGCCCGCGGTGGGCGACGGACCGACGCCGGCGACCGCGCCTTTGACGCGTACATCGCCTTCGAGCCGCTGGAAACGCCGGCCCGCGCGCGCAGTCCCGGCCTGGTGGCCGCGATGGAGCGCCACTTCGCCGACTTCAAGGGAGCGGTGAAGGCCAATGACGTCCGCTCCGCCGAACGGTCGCGCGAGGCGATCGCCGCCGGGATGCCGGGGATCGTCGGGCTCACCAGGCCGGCATCCGGCTTTTGGGGAGGCTTCCTGCAGTCGTTCCTCATCATCCTGCGCGAGGGGTTCGAGGCGATCCTCGTGATCGGTGCGATCGTCGCCTTCCTCATCAAGACGGGGAACCGCGCGCGGCTGCGCGACATCTGGATCGGGGTGGGGGGGGCGCTGGCGGCCAGCGCGGTCACGGCGGTCGTCCTGGCCACGGTGCTCAAGGCGCTTCCCGCAACGCGCGAGATCATCGAGGGGGTCACGATGCTCATCGCCGTGGCGGTCCTCTTCTCGGTGAGCTACTGGCTGGTGTCCAAGGTGGAGGCGGCGCGCTGGCAGGCCTTCATCCGCGACAAGGTCAACAACGCGCTGAGCCACGGCGGCGGGACCGCGCTCATCGTCGTGGCCTTCCTGGCGGTGTACCGCGAGGGGGCGGAGACCGCGCTCTTCCTGCAGGCGCTCTTTGCCGAGGGGGCAGCCGTCCCGCTCACGCTGGGCATCGTGGCAGGGGGCGTGGTGCTGGCGGTGACGTTCACCCTCTTCTATCGCTACGGCATCAGGATCCCGCTGCGCCCCTTCTTTGCGGTGACCAGCGGGCTCCTGTACTACATGGCGTTCGTCTTCATGGGGAAGGGGATCCGCGAGCTGCAAGAAGGGAACGTCGTGCCGATCACGATCCTCCCCGGGTGGCCGTCGGTCGAGTCGATGGGGATCTTCCCCAGCGTGCAGACGCTGCTGGCGCAGGCGGTGCTCGTGCTCCTCTTCGCCTTCGCGCTGGCCAAGACGTTCTGGCCCAGGCGCTCGGTGGCGCTACCGACCGTGCCTCCGTCTCGCCGCCCGGTCGCGGAGCCCATCGAGGACCGCGT
>CAZVDJ010001024.1:0-1568 GCA_964626245.1 uncultured Gemmatimonadaceae bacterium | reverse complement strand
GAGCATCTTCTCGGTCACGTCGAAGTCGGCGATGACGCCGTCCTTCATCGGGCGCACCGCGATGATCCCGTCCGGTGTGCGTCCCAGCATGCGCTTGGCCTCGAGTCCGACCCCCTTCACGCGCTTGGTCTCGCGGTCGATGGCAACGACCGACGGCTCGTTCAGGACGATCCCCTCGCCCTTCACGTAGACCAGGGTGTTTGCCGTCCCGAGATCGACGGCGATTGCATTGGCGGGGAACAGCTTACCCGCCGACAGGGAGGGCCAACGCATGTATGTGAAATCCTGACGCCCCTTGCGGGACGCCGGTGGTCTTGAGGGGCCGAGGCGCGCGTGACGGACAAGCTAGCGTCGCAACTGAGGGGGTGCAAGGCATTGGTAGATCACAACCTACGCCAGCACCCCCACCCCCTCCACCGCCCTTGTCGGACTCGGCCTTACACCCCGGTGCTCCCGAATCCCCCGCTCCCCCGCGCCGTTTCGTCCAGCGACGCCGCCTCACGTAGCGCCGGCGTCTCGAACCGGGAAAAGACCAGCTGGGCAATCCGGTCACCCCGACGCACCGGGATGGGCTCGGTCCCGGCGTGCAGCACGATCACCTTGAGCTCACCCCGGTAGTCCGGATCGATCGTTCCCGGCGCGTTGGGGAGCGTGAGCCCGTGCCGCAGGGCGAGTCCCGATCGCGGGCGCACCTGCATCTCCACCCCCGGCGGCAGCGCGAAGGCGAACCCCGTGGCCACCGCCCGTCGCTCGCCAGGTGCAAGGACGAAGTCCGGCTCGCACGACGAGACATCGTAGCCGGCGCTTTCGGCGGTTTGTCTCGACGGCAAGGGCAAGTCGGGGTTGTGTGCCAACCGCCGCACCGCCACCGTGAACTCGTATCGCTCTGGCTCCATGTGCGTCCGCCCAGGGTATCGGTTCCCTCACACGCTCGAGAGGGCGGGGCCACACCCGCGCCCCGCCCTCTCGTCTTCTCGTCTTCTCTGCTACACGAACTGCGCCGGCTCGTGATACTCCAGCCCGAAGGCCTCGGCGACGCCGCGATACGTCACCTTGCCGTCGATGACGTTGAGCCCCTTGAGCAACGCCGGGTTGTCGCGCAGCGCCTGCTTCCATCCCTTGTTCGCCAGCTGCAGCGCGTACGGCAGCGTGGCGTTGGTCAACGCCAGCGTCGACGTGCGCGGCACCCCGCCGGGCATGTTGGCCACGCCGTAGTGGATCACGCCATCCACCACGTAGGTGGGGTTCTCGTGCGTGGTCGCCTTGATCGTCTCCACGCATCCCCCCTGGTCGATCGCCACGTCCACGATCACCGAGCCGGGGCGCATCCGCTTGAGGTCGTCGCGACGGATCAGCTTGGGCGCCTTGGCCCCCGGGATCAGGACGCCACCCACCACCAGGTCGGCCGTGGCAATCTGCTCCAGCACGTTGTGCCGGTTGGAGTGGATGAGCTGCACGTTCGCCGGCATCACGTCCGACAGGTAGCGCAGCCGCTCCAGCGAGATGTCGAGGATCACGACCTTCGCTCCCATCCCCGCCGCCATCTTGGCCGCGTTGATCCCTACGAT
>CAZVDJ010001023.1:0-1568 GCA_964626245.1 uncultured Gemmatimonadaceae bacterium | reverse complement strand
ACTATCGCGCCAGCGCCGGGTACGGACGCGACTGGCGCACCGCGATCTACCGCTGGATGGGCGGGCGCGACCTGCAGGATCACGTCGACGGCTCGCGCTACCTGCAGCGGACCTTCGGCATCTCCCCCGACCGCATCGGGATCTACGGGGGAAGCTACGGCGGCTTCATGACGCTCATGGCGCTCTTCACCGCCCCCAGGGAGTTCGGCGCGGGCGCCGCGCTGCGGTCGGTCACCGACTGGGCACACTACAACCACGGCTACACCGCGCGCATCCTCAACCAGCCGCAGCAGGACACGCTCTCCTACCGCCGCTCCTCGCCCATCTTCTTCGCCGAGGGACTCGAGGATCCGCTGCTCATGGCGCACGGCATGGTGGACGTGAACGTGCACTTCCAGGACATCGTGCGGCTCACGCAGCGATTCATCGAGCTGGGGAAGTCGGGATGGGAGCTGGCCGTCTACCCGGTGGAGGACCACGGCTTCGTGCGCCCCGACTCGTGGGCCGACGAGTATCGCCGCATCTTCGAGCTGTTCGAGGCAACGCTCCCCGCCAGCCGCGGGCGCGGCAACGGCAGCGGCAGCGGCAACGGCAGCGGAGGCTCGCGATGAGGTGGGCGACGGGAAACGGCGCTCCAGTCGCCAGCGGACTGGCCGCACGGCTCGCGCGGGCCATCGGCGTCCTGCATCGCATCATCGGGGCGCCGGACTACGACGGCTACCTCAGGCACCACACGGCTTGTCACCCCGAGCGCCCACCCCTCTCGCGCGACGAGTTCGTCCGGCAGCGACTGGAAGATCGCTACTCGCAACCCGGCAACCGCTGCTGCTAGCCGCGCAACCATCGCGTCGCAGGTGCGTGTCCCCGTCACGCACGCGGCGCGCGCGCTCGATGCTCCTCCTCGGCCACCGTCGCCTCGGCGCGTTGCACGATCGCCTCGGGATAGCCCTTCAGCCGAAGCAACGCAACCGCATTGCGCGTGGACGACGGCCCGGGCCGCAGCCGGTAGTCGAACTGCAGCCCGCCGTCCACCACCTGCTCGCGAAAGTGCCACGCCGCGAATCGAGGCGAGAGCCACTGTAGCAGCTCGATGTCGTGCGTGGCCACGAGCACCAGATGGGGCGATGTGTCCAGCGCCTCCAGCACGGCGCGCGCCGCGGCAATGCGCTCGATGGTGTTCGTGCCGCGAAAGAGCTCGTCGAGCAGGAACAGGTGCGGCGCCGTCTCGCGCGTCGCGTCCAGCAATGCGCGAACCGCCTCCACCTCGGCCAGGTAGTAGCTCTTCCCCTCCAGGATCGAGTCGCTGCGCCCGATGCAGCTGCGCACCACTGGCACCGCACCCTCCCAGCGCTGCGCGCGTACCGTGTGGATCGTGCGGGCCAGCACCGCGTTGACCCCCACCGTGCGCAGGAAGGTCGACTTCCCCGACATGTTGGAGCCGGTGATCAGCCAGCTCGCACCGCGCGGCGCGAAGTCGTTCGCCACCGCGGAGGGGAGGAGGGGATGCCGCAACCCTGCGGCCTGCAGCTGACGGGCATCGTCGCCCGCCACGGGACGGGACCACTCCC
>CAZVDJ010001022.1:0-1570 GCA_964626245.1 uncultured Gemmatimonadaceae bacterium | reverse complement strand
GACCCACCGGTTGCGCAGCACGTCCAGCAGGACGTAGCGCACGATCTTGGCAATCGTCGTCATGCCACCTCCTCCTGCACCGGCTCGTTGGCCGTCGGCCCGCCGCGCGCCTCGCCGGCCGGCGCCGACGCTCCCTGGCGCATCAGGCTCGCGATGGCGCGCTCGAGCGTCGGCTCGCCGGTGAGCGCCTTGAGCTCGTCCTGCGTCCCCGTGAAGCGCACCTGCCCGTCGAGCAGGAAGGCGATGCGGTCGGACAGCTCCTCCAGCTCGCTCATCACGTGCGAGGTGAGGATGAAGGTGCGTCCGTTCGCCCGTTCCTGCCGGATCTTGTCCTTCAGCGTCCCGCTCGAGATGGGGTCGAGCCCCGCCGTGGGCTCGTCGAGCAGGAGGAGATCGGGGCGAAAGAGGAAGGCCAGCGCCGCGTTCACGCGCTGCCGCATGCCGCCCGAGAGGACCCGGATGGGGGTGCGCAACACCGGCCCCAGCGCGAATGATTCCACCAGCTCCTCGTCTCGTACCGTGCCGCGCCCCCGCAGGTCGGCCAGCATCTCGAACACGTCCTGCGCACACAGGTTCTCGGGAAAGCGTGCCGCCTGCGGCATGTAGCCGATGCGCGCGCGATAGGCCGAGTGCCCGTCCAGCACGTGGCCGTCGATGGCCACCTCCCCCTTGTCCGGGCGCACCAGCCCCAGCAGGATCTTGTTGAACGTCGTCTTCCCCGACGCGTTGGGGCCGATGATCGCCGTCACCTGCCCCCGCGCCACGTCGAGGTCGAGCCCCTGCAGCACCTGCAGTCGGCCGTAGCGCTTCCACAATCCGCGCGCCCTAACCACCGGAAGCCTCCCCCGTCGCGGCGGGACGCCGCATCAGCGGTCGCTCGTCCACCAGCGTTTCCGGCGTGAGCGTCGGGATCACCCGCTCGGCCAGGTCGAGCAGGTCCACGAGCAGCGAGCGCAGCAGGATGAGCGTGGGCGGCGACTGCTCCACCACCAGGGCGAAGAGGCGCACCGGGGCGTGCGGCACGTCGCCCACGCCGTTGCGGTCCAGGTCATAGCCGCGGTAGCGGTCCCAGTAGTTCTCGCGGAAGCGCGAGAAGTTGGCGCGGCTGTTGGTCCCCACGTCGAAGGTGTTGGCCTCGAACGTATTGCGCTCGAACAGGTTCCCCTCGGCGTTGGCCAGCGTCTTGAGCGCCCAGCCGTTCTCGCGGAACAGGTTGGACAGGATGGTGTTGCGGTTGGCCCCCTCCAGGTGCAATCCCACCGAGTTGCCGACGAAGCGGTTCCCCTCGATCCGCGAGTCGTTGATGTCCTTGAGCAGGAGCCCGTAGGCGGCGCTCCCCCAGTTGTGCTCGAAGCGGTTGCGCACCATCTCCACCCGGTTCGAGTACATGACGGCAACGCCGTTGCCGTTGTCGCGGAACGTGTTGTCCTGGTACAGGCAGTCGTTGGAGAACATGAAGTGCAGGCCGTAGCGCGCGCTGTGCTCGCTGCGATTCCCCTCCACCCGCCCGCGCGTCACGAACTCGAAGTAGATCCCGTCGCGGTGGCCATACACGTCGTTGTCCACCAGC
>CAZVDJ010001021.1:0-1570 GCA_964626245.1 uncultured Gemmatimonadaceae bacterium | reverse complement strand
TAATTGCAGCTTATTGCGCAATTCACGACGCAAGGCCAAGGGCTGATCGGTTCCGGTAAAGGCATCCAGCAGACGCAGACTTTGCATCGATAACGGCTCGGTTTTATGGCGGTCCAGCAACCCGTCGATTAATTTTAATTTCACCGGGTTTGAGGTTTGCTTGCGGGTATAACGCTTAACGATGTAGGGCGAGGCCAGCTCCACCCCGTCCACGTAGGTCTTGAGGTAGTTGGCGTTGAACGACGACGAGCCGCGCACCGAGCCGATCTGCGCGAACGGGCCCGAGATCCCCAGGTCCCACGCCACCACGCCGGGAATCCCGTTGCGGAAGAGCTGCTCCATGCTGGTGGCGCCGCTCTGCGCGATCTGGCTGGCGGTGAGCACCGAGACCGCGCTCGCCAGCGAACGCTCGGGGGCACTGGCCGCCGGCGTTCCCATGATGAGCATCCGGTCCATCATCTGCGGGCGCGCGGACGGCGTGCGCAGCGAGAGCCGTTCCACCTGGGGGAAGCTCGAATCGGCGTAGAGCGCGGCCACCGAGAAGAGCGAACGCCCCGGCACCCTAACGAGCACGACATATCCCGACGGCGAGACGACGACGTCCAGGTCGGTGCCGCGCAGGATCTCCCGGATCACGTCGCCGGCCGCCGTCCGCTCGCGCACCACCGACACCCGGCGGGCGGCCGGGATGATGTCGCTACTGTAGGAGAGCTTGAGTTCCGCCCGGGCGGCCACTTCGCGCAGCGCCTGTTCGATCCCCACCCCCGCCAGCTGCACGGAGACGGGACGCAGCAGGAGCGAGCTGGTGGCGCGCGCGAGCACGCTGTCGGCGCGCGCGAGCTGTCGCTCGCCCGTGCGCTCCTGCGCCGGCAGGGCGCGCACCGTGACCGCGAATGTGAGGAAGGCGGCGAGCGACAGGACGCCCGCCGCCCGCCCCGCAACGCCAAACGGCTCCCCGGTCACGCACCCGCCTCCGCCAGGGCGGCGGAGGGTGCAGGGGGCGTCGGCGCCGGGGGGCGCGAAGAGGTGCGGGCCTTCTCCGAGAACTCCACCATGTTGCCGTTCCGCGTGTACCGCACGTCGAGCGTCATGCCGATGATGCGAAGCACCTCGTCCAGCGACTCGCCCTCGAAGGTCGACGTCAGGTGCCGATCGAGCAGGGCGGCGCCGGCGACGCGGACCTCCACGCCGTACCAGCGCGCCAGCTCTTCGGCCACGTCGGCGAGTGGCGCATCCGCAAAGATGAGACGTCCGGAAGCGAAGGCCGTGAAGGGAGCGACGTTCACGCCGCGACGCACGGCCACCTCCCCCGTTTCCGCCACCGTGGCCACGTCGCTCGGCGACAGGACCACCGCGGTATCGGCGGTCGTACCCCGGCGCACCGCCACCGATCCGGAGGCGACGGCGACGCGGATGGGGGCGGCGCTCCCGTAGCTCCGCACCGCGAACTCGGTGCCCAGGTCCTCCACCACCGTGCCGTTCACGAAGACGCGGAAAGGATGCGCCTCATCGTGGGTGACGGTGAAGAAGGCCTCGCCCTCCAGCTCCACCTCACGCGGCCCGTCCCCGT
>CAZVDJ010001020.1:1053-1572 GCA_964626245.1 uncultured Gemmatimonadaceae bacterium | reverse complement strand
GGTGGGCGATTGGGGCGGGAGATGGCGACCGGGCGTGGCTGCAGACTGGCTCGAATTCACGGAGCGGGACACGGAGATGAGGAACTCGATGACGAGGGGTTCGAAGACGCAGCGTGCGCGGGGCGTCCGCGCGGGGGCGATGATGCTGGCGGTCGTGCTGCTGGCGGTCGTGCTGCTGGCGGGGTGCCAGTCGACCCCTGGCGGGGGCGCGGCAGCCACGCTCACACCTGCACGCGTGGAGCCGAGCGCCGAGGAGATGCGGCGCGACCTGTTTGCCTTCGCGGCTGATTCGTTCCGCGGGCGCGAGACGGGGACGCCGGACGCGGATCGCGCGGCGCGGTGGCTCGCGCCCTCGATTCGCTGGATCCCGAAGACCGCGAGGTGCTCGTCCTGCGCGACATGGAGGGCCTCACCGGCCCCGAGGCCGCGGAGGTGCTCCACGTCGGGCTCGCCGCCCTGAAGAGCCGCCTCCACCGCGCTCGGCTGCGGTTCGTGGCCGCCCTTCGCGCGCAGCCGGGC
>CAZVDJ010001020.1:0-1043 GCA_964626245.1 uncultured Gemmatimonadaceae bacterium | reverse complement strand
TCACTTGGGGTGGAGCCGGGGGGCGACTCCGGCTACTTCCACCGGGTGCCGTTGCGCCGGACCACGCTCACCGCCGACTCGATCGTGGTGACGACGACGTCCACGAGATTGGCGTGGTCGCTGGGGCGCGACCTCTCGGTGCTGACGGGGCTGGGCCCGGGTGCGCCGCTCCCGAAGCTCTCGGCGGATGCGGACGTGGTCTTTGCGCAGTATGGCATCGTGGATGCCGCCCTGGGCCGGGATGACTATCGCGGCGTGGACGCGAAGGGCAAGGTGCTGGTGATTGCGGGGATCGTGCCAGCCGGCATCGACTCCGCCAGGCGCAAGGCGCTGGAGAGCCCCGACGCGGTCTTCTCGCGATTGGGGGCGGCGATCGGGCGCGGGCCGGCGGCGGTGGTCCTGCTCCTCCCGGACTCGCTGTACCGACTGGCCGCGTCGCAGTTCTCGACGCAGCAGATCGAGATGGCGCGGGGCCCGGTCAACGCTGATGCCGCGCGGCCGCTTCCGATGGTGGCGGTGGGTCGCCTGACGAGTGACTCACCCCTGGTGCCGCGCGGGTGGCCGTCGGCCGACGCCTCGACGCTGCCGGCCGGCACTCGGCTGCGTGCCTCGGTGCGGGTGCGTTCCTCCGACTTCAACGGCTACAACGTGGTGGGCATCGTGCGCGGGAGCGATGCGGCACTGCGGAACACCTACGTGGCGTACGGCGCGCACTACGACCACGTGGGGATCCAGGCGCCGGTGAACGGCGACTCGATCGCCAACGGCGCCGACGACGACGGCTCGGGGAGCGTGATGCTCCTGGCGCTGGCGCGCGCCTTCCAGCAGGGGCCGCGACCCAAGCGCTCCATGCTGTTTGTCTGGCACGTGGGCGAGGAGAAGGGGCTCTTCGGGTCGGAGGCCTTCACCACGACGCCGAGCGTTCCGCTGGACTCCATCGTGGCGCAACTCAACGCCGACATGGTGGGGCGCAACGGCCCCGACTCGCTGTACATCGTGGGGCCGGGCGCGGCGCCGAACGGGCAGAGCTCGGTGCTGGGGGC
>CAZVDJ010001019.1:0-1573 GCA_964626245.1 uncultured Gemmatimonadaceae bacterium | reverse complement strand
CGCGTGGCGTCCGCGCGGTCCCCATCACCTTGTGCGCGTCCATCACGCCACCCCCTCGCGGCGCCGCAGCGCCCACTCACCGGCCAGCGCCGCCAGCAGCAAGAGCAGCAGCGCCGGCATGTCCCACAGGTCCTTCTGCTCCACCACCGTCGCCCCGCTCGCGCTGAAGTCCATGTCGCGCGCCACGTCCAGCGCCTGCGACGACGGATAGAACCGTCCCCCCGTCTCCTCCGCGATCTGCCGGAGCAGCGCCGGCCGCATCTCGGCCCCGAAGTACTCGCTCATGGACGGGGCAACGCGCACATAGGCCGGCTCGCTCGTCACGGTGTCGCGCCCCACCACCGCCTGCACGCGCACCTCGTGCACCCCCGTCCCGCCCGGCACGTACGTCGTCCGATACTCACCGTCGCGCTCCACGGCCCACTCCAGCGTCACCTCCTGCGAGACGCCGCCAGGCGCAACCACCTGGCCGCGCACCGTCGCGCCGTTCGCCTTGAGGAACGCCGAGTCGCTCACCTCGGCGCGCACGGCAATCCCTTCGCCCGGCCCGCTCTCCTCCGCCAGCACCGGCTCCACGCGATCGGGGACGTCGCTCACCAGCCAGCGCAGCATCTGCCGCCAGAAGGTCTCATGCGTCTGGTCGTCCACCGCGATCGTGGCATCCATCTGCCACAGCCACGAGTCCTGCGCGCCGAAGACGATCGCCTTGCCGCGTCCATAGCGCTGGTAGGCCAGCAGCGGACGCGACGTGACCCCATCCTCGAGCGTCCCGCTGAGCAACACGGTGGCACCGGGCTTCGCGCGCCCCAGCCGGTTCACCGTGGTGAGGGCCGGCAGCGCCCCCCAGCGCGCGCCCGAGGCACTGTCCGTCGCCGCCAGCTGCAGCGCGGGGTGCCCCTGTCCGCCCGGCGTGGGGGTCGCCCGCTGCGTCACGAGCGTGGGTGGATCTCCCACCACCCCCTGCAGCTCCAGCGGCAACGCGTCGCTCACCGCGGTCCCGCCATAGCCCCCCTCGCCCAGGGCGTCGCGCCCGCCGAGCATCAGGAGGCCACCGCCACGCTCGCTCACGAAATCGGCCAGCATGCGCAGCTGGTCGGCCGTGAAGAACGACGCTTCCACGCTCCCCAGCACCACCGCGCGGTAGGCGAAGAGCGCCTCGCGGGTGCGCGGGAAGCCCGCCGCCAGCTCCAGCGAATCGTCCACGCCGAGCCGCAGGAACTTGTCCTTCGACGACCGCAGCAGCGTCACCAGCTGCACGTTGCCATCCGACTCCACGGCCCGCCGCAGGAACTTGAGCTCGAAGCGCGGCTCCCCTTCGACGTACAGGATCTTCTCGCGACGGTCGCGCACCACGACGAGCGTCGATCGCGCATTGTTCTCGCCGATCATCTCGCCGTCCTGCAGCGGCACCTTGACCGTGAGCAACCGCGCTCCCGTCTCGGCCGCCGGCACGCGGACCCGCACCGACACCGCCTCGCCGTCGCGCGGCAGCACTGCCGTCGCCGTCCCGACGATGCGCCCCGAGTCCTCGATCACGATCGGCAGGCGCGCCCCGCCATAGCCGCGCTGCACC
>CAZVDJ010001018.1:0-1573 GCA_964626245.1 uncultured Gemmatimonadaceae bacterium | reverse complement strand
GCTCGTCGCCGTCGGGATGCTCGGGATCGCTCGCTGGCGCGAGTCGCGCGCACTGGCCGCCCTGCCGGCTGTGGCGGCTGGCACGCCTAACGTCCTCCTCCTCATCCTCGATACGGTGCGGGCGCAGTCGCTCTCGCTCTACGGCGCGCCGCGCCCAACCTCACCCAGGCTGCAGGCGCTGGCCGCCGAGGGGACCACCTTCGACTATGCCCTCTCCACCGCTCCGTGGACGATCCCGTCACACGCCAGCATGTTCACGGGTCGCTACCCGCACGAGCTCACCGCCGACTGGCTCACGCCACTGGACGACGCCGACCCCACCCTGGCCGAGGTGCTCGCGCGCCACGGCTACGCCACTGCCGGGTTTGTCGCGAACTACCTCACCTCGTGGGAGACCGGGCTGTCGCGCGGCTTCGCGCACTACGACGACTATCGGTTCTCGCCGCAGCAGTTGGCGTTGAGCAGTGCCACCGTGCGAAACGTGGCATACCAGCCGCGCCTGCGTCGGCTGCTGGGGCGCTACGATTCCGTCAACCGGAAGCGTGCGCCGGTGGTGAACCGCGAGTTCCTGCGCTGGCTCGACGATCGCAGCGACGCGCCGTTCTTCGCCTTCCTGAACTACATGGACGCGCATGAGATGTACAATCCGCCTCCACCGTTCGCGGGGCGATTCGGCCCCGACACGGCGCGCAAGAACTGGCTCACGCGCTACGGCCTTGGCGGGTTGGGCTATCGCACCGGCAAGGCGCGCATGACCCCCAGCGAAGTGACGGCGGAGCGCGACGCGTACGAGGAATCGATCGCGTATCTCGATCATCACGTGGGGGCCCTGCTCGATTCGCTCAGGGCGCGCGGGACGCTCGACCGCACGATCGTCATCATCAGCGCCGACCACGGCGAGCACTTCGGCGAGCATGGCCGGTGGGAGCATGCCAGCAGCCTGTATCCGCAGCTGCTGCACGTCCCGCTGGTCATTCGCGCCCCGGGGCCCGCCCCGGCCGGACGCCGCAGCGCCGACTTCGTGACGCTGCGCGACCTGGCCGCGACCATCCTCGCCATGGGACCGGGGAGCGAGGAACTCCCCGGGCAGTCACTCGCGCGCTTCTGGGACATTGCGGGCGTCGGGACGCGCCGCCCCTCCAGCCCAATCATCGGCAGCATCGCGAACGGTTTCTGGACGGAGCAGTCGCCGCCCACGGTGCGCCGGGGCATGCGCAGCCTCCTCATGGACGATGGCGCGCACGTCGTGGAGGACGTGAAGACCCCGGGATCATTCGAGTTGTACGACCTGCGGCACGATCCACTTGGCGAACGCAACCTCGCGGCGGACAGCGGATGGTCGCCCTCGCTGGCACGTGCCCGTCCGCGGCTTCGTCAGCTTCTCTGGCGCTCGCAGGCGCGCGGCGTCGCCCGGAAGGCCGGCACCATCGGGGCGCCGCCACCATGAACGCGAACGAACACCCCCTTCATGCCGCCATGGACGAGACCAGTTGGATGCTCCCTGTGCAGCCCTCCCTGATCAGTGCCCACTGTCGGTCGGCGCGCGCGCACCGGCAGCGCCGCCGCGGCGCGC
>CAZVDJ010001017.1:0-1573 GCA_964626245.1 uncultured Gemmatimonadaceae bacterium | reverse complement strand
GCGCGCCACGCCCGCCAGCAGCGGCGGCGTGGCGGTGGCCGCATCGAGCCAGGCGGCGCGCAGCACCCCGGCCGCGAGCGGAACGCCGCCAGCTGCACGCATCGCCGACGGCGGGCGCCCGCCGCTCCCGGCGCCGGCGGCCGGGTTGAGCAGGAGCGGCATCACCGGCACGGCATCGGCAAGCGCCTCGGCGAGCGGCGCGAGCGCGCCGCCCACCAGGACCGTCCCTCCCCCGTCGTCCAGCGCCAGGAGTGCGCGCGCGCGCAACAGCGCCTGCTCGTCCACCCCGACGACGGCATCGGCCGCCGGCGTGTCGCGTGCGTGAAACTCGTCGGCTTCGCCGTCGGATCCCGGGGCGAAGTCCACGGCGCCCTCGCGCACCGGGTACTGACGCTGGCAGATGGGACAGCCCAGCGCCCCCTCGGAGATGTCGCGTCCGTCGAAGCGCGTGACCGACGCCACGAGCCAGGTCTCCTCGTGCGGAAACGGGCAGCGCAGCGCGTCGACGAGTTCGATGTGCATGGGATCCGGCAGTCGCGGGTCGGGGGGCGGCGAAAGATCGCCCCCCGTCCCCCGGGGGCACAGCCCCGGCACGACGTTAGGCGTGCCCCAGGCGCAGCTCGTCGATGTTCACGTCGCCGGGTCGCGTGACCGCCCAGCGCACCGCGTCGGCCACGGCTTCCGGTCGCAGCATCTGGTCGCGCGCAGGAAAGCCGGGACGCGTCTCCGGGCGGATCGCGTCCCAGATGGCGGTGTCGACCGGCGCCGGCGAGACGAGCGTCACGCGCACGCCGCTGCCGCGCAGCTCCTGGCGCAGCACCTCGTGCATGGCGCGTGCGCCGAACTTGCTCGCGGCGTAGGCCGCGTTCTCCGGAAAGGCGTGCCGGTCGGCGATGGAGCCGATGGTGACCAGGTGCCCGCGGCCGCGGCGGTGCATGGCCGGGACCAGCGCGTGCAGCAGGCGATACGGCGCCGCCACGTTGAGCTGCAGCATCCGCTCGGCCTCCTCGGGCGACATCTGGCCCACGGCGCCCAGGGCAAAGGCCCCGGCGTTGTTCACGACGATGTCCGGGGTCCCCACGCGCTCGGCCAGCTGCTGCAGGGCGCGCTGCACCTCGGCGGGGTCCGACAGGTCGCACACCAGGGGGATCGCCGCCGGACCGATCGCCGCCGCCTCGCGCGCCAGCGCGTCAGCGGAGCGCGCCACGAGCACCACGCGCGCACCGTCGGCTGCAAGGGCATGCGCCACGGCCGCGCCGATGCCCCGCGAGGCGCCGGTCACCACCGCACACTGCCCGTGCAGCGCCGTCACGCTAGCGGCCGTTGCCCGGTCCGTGCGCCAGGCGCAGGAACTCGTCGCGCGTGCGGCCGTCGTCGCGGAAGCAGCCCAGCAGCGCCGACGTGATCGTCTTGGAGTTCTGCTTCTCCACCCCCCGCATCATCATGCAGAGGTGGTACGCCTCCACCACCACCCCCACCCCGTGCGGCGCCAGCACCCCCTGGATCGCCTCGGCAATCTCCCCCGTCAGCCGCTCCTGCACTTGCAGCCGGCGGGCGAACATGTCGACGATCC
>CAZVDJ010001016.1:0-1575 GCA_964626245.1 uncultured Gemmatimonadaceae bacterium | reverse complement strand
CACCGAGTCGATGCCGCAGTAGATCACCTCGATGCGGTCGCGCGGGATGCCGCGGCGCACGAGGTCCTCCGCCGTGCTCTCGCTGATCACCTCGAACGGTACCCCACGGTACACGACCGGGAGGGGACGCTCGGCGAGCCAGACCATCGCCGCCAGCGGAGCCGGCACCTCCTGGAACGCCGTCCCGCCAAAGAGGTGCGGAATCACCCCCACCACCGGCGGTCCGCCCCAGCGCGGCGTGTACAACGGGACCTTGTTGATATCCTCGACGATGGCGTCGAACCGCTGCGAGGCGAGTGTCGCACGCCACGCCCGGCGCGCCAGGAAGGGAAAGGTGTAGCGCGTGCCCACGCGCACGACGTGGATCCCGTCCAGCTCGGCGAACGGGGGGCACCCCGGCCACCCGCCACACAGGAGCGTCACCTCGTGACCGCGCCGAGCCAGGCGCCCAAAGATCTCGTGCAAGTGCAGCTCCGCCCCGCCGGCCTGCGGGTTCTCCCGATCCTGCCAGTTGACGAGCAGGAGCCGCAACTACAGTCTCCCGAGCTTTCGCGCCATCGCGTCGAGCACGCCGTTCACGAAGCGCGCGCTGTCGGCGTCGCCGAAGCGCTCGGTGAGCATCACCGTCTCCTGGATCACCGTCACGGGCGGCGTGGCGGGGCGTTCCTCGCTGCCGGGGTACATCAGCTCCGCGGCGCCCAGCCGCAGGGCCGCCCGCTCGATGGCGCCCAGTCGCTCCAGTCGCCAGTTGGTGGTGAGGTCGGTGAGCAGGGCGTCGATCTCGGCGCCGTGGGCCTCCACCCAGCGAACGAGTGGCGTCGCGAACGCGCGCTCGGGCGCGCCGAGTGCCGTGTCGTCCCACACGCGCTCGGTCACCCCCACGATGGACCCGTCGTGCGCCACGTCCCACGCATAGAGCGCCTGGAGCGTGCGCGCCCGGGCCCGCCGGCGCAGGCGGAGCCACGCGCGCCGCTCGGCCTCAGCCTTCGTCAGCCGCATCGAGGCGTCCGAACAGGTCGGCCATCTCCATCGCGGTGATCGCCGCGTCCCACCCCTTGTTGCCGTGTGCACCGCCGGCGCGCGCCTCGGCCTGCTCCATCGTGTCGCAGGTGAGCACGCCGAACGCCACGGGGAAGTCCAGGTCGGCGCTGGCCTGCATCAGCCCGCGCGCGCACTCGCCCGCCACGTAGTCGAAGTGCGGCGTGTCGCCGCGGATCACCGCGCCTAACGCGACCAGTGCGTCGTAGCGGTCGCTGGCCAGCGCGCGCCGGGCCGCAAAGGGGAGCTCGAACGCCCCCGGCACCCAGAGCACGTCGATGTCGTCGAAGGCCACGCCGTGTCGCGTGAGCGCGTCCAGCGCGCCGTCGAGCAGCTTCTGCGTGATCGTCTCGTTGAAACGCGCCACGACCACGGCGATGCGGCGCCCCGTCCCGCTGGGCGTCCCTGTGTATTCGGGCATCCGGACGTCTTCAGGTGTTGAGCAGGTGGCCCATCTTGGTGCGCTTGGTCTCCAGGTACGACGCATTCTCGTCGTTGGTGGGAGCGGCAATGCGCACCCGGTCGACGATCTCCAGT
>CAZVDJ010001015.1:0-1576 GCA_964626245.1 uncultured Gemmatimonadaceae bacterium | reverse complement strand
GGCACGCTGCGGCTGCTGGAGGCGGTGCGGGAGCACATCGAGCGCACCGGCCGCGCCGTGAAGCTGTACCAGGCGGGGTCGTCGGAGATGTTCGGCGCCACGCAGCCGCCGCAGCGGGAGGACACGCCGTTCCACCCGCGCTCGCCGTACGCGGTGAGCAAGATGGCCGCGCACTGGTTCACCGTGAACCACCGCGAGGCGTTCGGGATGTTCTGCTGCAACGGGATCCTGTTCAACCACGAGTCGCCGCGGCGCGGCGAGTCGTTCGTGACGCGCAAGATCTCGCTCGCGGCGGCGCGCATTGCGGTGGGGACGCAGCAGAAGCTGGCGTTAGGCAACCTGGAGGCGCGCCGCGACTGGGGCTTTGCCGGCGACTACGTGGACGCCATGTGGCGCATGCTGCAGCAGCGGTGGCCCGACGACTACGTGGTGGCCACCGGCGAGTCCCACTCGGTGCGGGACTTCGTGGTCGCGGCGTTCGGGCACCTCAAGCTCGACTGGGAGAAGCACGTCACCCTGGACGACCGCTACCTGCGTCCCTCGGAGGTGGACCACCTGATGGGCGACGCCAGCAAGGCGCGCGAGAAGCTCGGGTGGAGTCCGTCGGTGACGTTCGAGGGGCTGGTGAAGATGATGGTCGACGCCGACGTGAAGCTGGCGGAGCAGGAGGCGCGCGCGGCCTCGCCGGTGCGCTGATCCCATCGGTCGCCCACGAAAAAGGCCCCGCATGCGGCGGGGCCTTTTTCGATGCAGCCATGGTCGCGCAGGGACTCGAACCCCGGACCTCTGGTATGTGAGACCAGCGCTCTAACCAGCTGAGCTACGCGACCGATAATCCCGCGCGCACCCTGGGTGCGCGACGAGGGACCGGAATGGTAACGGGTGCGCGGAGGCGTCGGTAGTAGGGCCCCCCTTTCCTCCGGGCATCGTCACCGGGAGATTGCCCTCCCGCCCGCGCTGGCTCCCCTTGCCCCGTGTCATGGTGCCCTCGCTGTTCCAGCTTCTCGATCGCCAGCGCACCATTGCCCCGCCGGGCTTCAACCGGTGGCGCGTTCCGCCGGCGGCGCTGGCCATCCACCTCGCCATCGGGCAGGCGTACGCATTCTCGGTCTTCAACCTGCCGCTCACCACGCTGCGCGGGATCACGGCGAGCGACGCCAACGACTGGAAGCTCTCCACCGTCGGCTGGATCTTCTCCGTGGCCATCGTCTTCCTCGGCCTGTCGGCCTTCACCTTCGGGCGGTGGCTGGAGCAGGCCGGTCCCCGCAAGGCGATGTTTGCCTCGGCCAGCTGCTTCGCCGGCGGCTTCCTGGTTGCCGCGGTGGGCGTGCAGCTGCACCAGCTGTGGCTCGTGGTGCTCGGCTACGGTGTCATCGGCGGGATCGGGCTCGGACTCGGCTACATCTCGCCCGTCTCCACCCTGATCAAGTGGTTCCCCGACCGGCCGGGGATGGCGACCGGGCTGGCGATCATGGGGTTTGGCGGCGGGGCGATGATCGGCTCGCCGCTCGCGGTGGCGCTGATGGAGCGCTTCCGCACCCCCACGTCGATGGGGGTGGCCGAGACGTTCGTGGTG
>CAZVDJ010001014.1:0-1577 GCA_964626245.1 uncultured Gemmatimonadaceae bacterium | reverse complement strand
GCGGACTTCCACGCAGGTGGTGTTCCCCCCGTAGCGCAGCGTCGCCGGTCCAGGCGACGGGCACGACCCGCGCGTTCCCCAGAAACGGACCCGCACCCCTACACGCGCGCTTGGGCCAGTTGCTTGAGGGCGGGGCGATTGGCGACCGAGATGCGGCGGCGCTCCACCCGGATGAGCCCCTGGATCTGGAAGTCGCGAATGGTCCGCGAGACCGTCTCGCGGCTCGCGCCGATCATGTGGGCGATGGTCTGGTGCGTGAGCGGCTTCTCGATCGTGTCACGCCCGGACTCCTCGGCAAAGTCGAGCAGCAGGCGTGCAATGCGCCCTGGCACATCGAGCAGCGCCAGTCCGTGGATCTTGGCGTCGGCGCGGCGGAGCCGGCGCGCCAGCTCCACCAGCAGCGACCAGGCCACCGCCGGATTCGCTTCCACGCGGCGGCGGAAATCATCACGGCGCAGCACCAGGAGGTTGGTGTCTTCCATCGCGATCACGTGGGCCGACCGCGGCTGGTCGTCGATCAACGACAACTCGCCAAAGTGCTCGCCGACCCCCAGCACGCCGAGGATGACCTCCCGTCCGTCCTCGCCAATGAGGACGACCTTCACGCGGCCGTCGCGCACGATGAACAGCGAGTCGCCGGGATCGTCCTCGAAGACGATGACGCTCCCCTTCGGATAGTTCTTCTCGCGCGTCAGCTCGGCAAAGCGCTGCAGCTCCGCGTCGTCGAGCTTGGAGAAGATCGGAATGGAGCGAAGAAAGGTGCTGATATCCATCCGGGAGGCCTGTCGAGCTGGAGTCGGGTCGATCGCGAGCGGGAGAGCCATGGGTCCGAGCGCTACGTGAGGGACGGGGGCGGGCACTACTCAAGGACGCCCGCCCGCAAGTCCCGTCACAGGGGATATGTGCGCCATGATGGGTCGGGTTCGCCAGCACTTTCCACGAATCCGACCCCCTCCAGCGCCTTCCAGGCAGCCGCGGCGATACGGTTGCCGGAAACGCACGCGACGTCTGTGGCCAGCGTCACACGCCGGGGGAGGCCGCCGACCCCGCCGCTTGAATCGGCTCGTCGGCTCCGGCTATATTCGGAAGCTCTTTTCCAGCGACTCCAGTGGATTCCCAGAGGTTTCCGTGAAAGCCGACATCCATCCGGAGTACGCCACCGCGACCGTGAAGTGCGCCTGCGGCAATAGCTGGCAGACGCGCTCGACGCTGGGCGAACTCCACCTCGATATCTGCTCCAACTGCCACCCGTTCTACACCGGGAAGCAGAAGCTCGTCGACACCGCGGGCCGCGTTGAGCGCTTCCGCCAGAAGTACGCCGGGAAGTCGGCCTGAGCCTCCGCGCCCGCCTCGCGGACGCCGTACGGCGCGCCGCCGAAGTCGAACGTGAGCTCTCCGATCCATCCACTGCCAAGGACTCTCGCAAGCTGGCAGCGCTGGGACGGGAGCACCAGCGGTTGGCCCAGGTCGTAGCGCTCGACGCCCGCATCCGGAAGACTGAAGACGAGCTCGCGCAGGCGCGCGAGCTCGTTTCCATTGACGACCCCGAGATGGCCGCCGAGGCCTCCGCCGAGGTC
>CAZVDJ010001013.1:0-1579 GCA_964626245.1 uncultured Gemmatimonadaceae bacterium | reverse complement strand
GCCGCGCCGGGCGCAGGGTGTCGCGCGCTGGCGCGGCGACGCGCGCCGAGTCGCGACGCGGCGATTGCGCCCACGCCGCACCCGCGGCACGGTGGGGGAGAAATGGCGGGAGCAGGAGCAGCGCCGCGGCACCGAGCACGGCGCCCAGTGCGGCACGTCTCCCGGGACCCAATCCGGCACCCAGCGCGGCGCCGCGCACCATTCGGGGAGCTGAGGGTATCAGCCGGTCGTTCCTCCGTCGGAAACCGAACTCTGCCGGTTGGGCGAGGGGCTATATTACGCCGACTTTAGCGGGCCGGAAAACCGGGGGGCTTCCGATAAGTACGGGGGGCCCATCCCGCGGTTCCGTGCCGCGACCGGAGACCTGAGCGGCGCGTGAAGATAATCCACAAATACGTCCTCCGAGAGCACGCCGGACCGCTGGTCTTTGCCCTGTCGGCGCTCACGTCGCTGATGCTGCTGAACTACGTGGCCAAGCAGCTCGGCAACCTGGTGGGCAAGGGACTCGACTGGACGGTGATCCTGGAGTTCTTCGTCCTGTCGCTTCCCTTCACCGTGGCCATGACGCTGCCGATGGCGGTGCTGGTGGCGGTGCTGTATGCCTTTTCCCGACTGGCCGCCGAGAACGAGATCACGGCGCTCAAGGCCAACGGGGTGAGCATGACACGCCTGCTCGTCCCCGTCGTGTGCGGCGGGGCGATCCTCTCGCTGGCGATGATCGTCTTCAACGACCAGGTCCTCCCGCGCACGAATCACCGGCTGCGCACGCTCCAGGGCGACATCGCGCGAAAGAAGCCGACGTTCGCCATCAAGGAGCAGATCATCAACGAGGTGGCGCCCAACAGCTACTTCCTGCGCACCAACCACCTGGACCGCGAAACCAACGGCATGCGCGAGGTCACGATCTACGACCTCAGCGACCCCATGCGACGCCGCACGATCTACGCCGACTCGGGGACGATGGCCTTCAACGAGGACGGGACCGACCTGCAGCTGGTGCTCTACTCGGGCTTCATGCAGGAAGTGCCGAAGGACACGCCGACGCAGCTGCAGCGGCTGTACTTCACCACCGACCTCATTCGCGTGCCGGGGGTGGCCAACGCCTTCCAGCGTGACTCCACCGACACGTACAAGAGCGACCGCGAGATGTCGGTGTGCGAGCTGCAGGGCGAGGTGGCGCGCTACGAGCGGGAGTACATCCGCTCGTTCGACGACTACACGCGCGCGGCCGACATGATGAAGAAGGACCCGACGGGGAGCATCGTCGTGAACCCGACCTTCCCGCTCAACGCCCCCGGCGCGCGCACGGAACGCTCGCGGGTGCGCTCGCTGGGGCGGAGCTACTGCGACGTCCTGGCCCGGGTGCAACGGCTGGCCGCGCAGGGAATCGCGCGGGCGTCGTCGGGCGTGGACCAGGTGGCGCAGCTGGCGGCGCCGCGCGCCGCCTTTGCCGCGACGCCGACGATGCCGACGATGCCGACGACGCCGACGACGCCGACGACGCCGACGATGCCGGCGATGCCGCAGGACACGTTGCGCGCCAAGCGCGATTCTGCGCAGCGCGACAGCGTCCGGCGCG
>CAZVDJ010001012.1:0-1585 GCA_964626245.1 uncultured Gemmatimonadaceae bacterium | reverse complement strand
GTCCATCGCACTCAGCGCTTCCGTCACTTCGCCCGCGTCGGCGCCGGGTGGAAGGGTGGCGGCGAAATAGCGCCGGAGCGTCTCCCACCCTTTCCCGCGCGCGCCGCCCTCTTCGGGCTCCGCCGCGCGTGCCCCCCGCGAGCGGACGCGCGCCTCCCCCGCTTCACCCTGCAACGCCTCACCGCTCACATACGGCGTGAAGTCGAGCGATGCGACCCCCGCCGAAAGGGAGCGCGCCCGCCCCCCCTTTCCGCCCCACTGCTGCGCCAGCGCGCGCCCCGCCACCGGGGGCGCGACCCCTTCCCGCAGCTTGATGACCACCTGCCGCGGCGTGTCCTCCTCCAGCGGTCGCGGTGCCTTGCCGTCGATGATGCCCATCCTCCCCTCCCCGTCCGTTCATGATTAGGGGGATCGCGCGCCTCCTGCGCTGCGCTCCCCGTCCCCGGCAAGAGCAAAGTCCGCTCCACCATTGCGGTCGGCGGACCCGTCTGTTGGGAGTGGGAGGGGTGGTGTCGGGCGCTGGGGACGGCAGGGCGCGGGCCGCGCGACGCCGCCTGCCGTCGCATCCCCTCCGGGTGCCCGCCACCCCCAGCGCCGGCGCCCCCTCCCCCGTTAACCATCGAGTGGTTGCCGAGTCGGCGACGCCCGGCGATCGTCATCCGGCGCTCGGGCGCCCAGTTCCCTCCCTATCCGGTTCACGACCCATGCGACACCTGCGTCTGTTGCCCCCCGCCCTCCTGGCCGCCACGGCGTTAGGCGCCCAGGAAGGCGCCCGCCCCATGACGTTCATGGACCAGCAGCTCATGCGACAGGCGGGGTCGCCCTCGCTGTCCCCTGACGGCGGCCGGCTCCTGTACACGCTCTCGGTCCCCAACTGGAAGGAGGCCAAGCGCTACACCGACATCTTCGTCGTCAACGTCCGCGACGGGCTGTCGAGCACGCGGCAGCTCACCTTCACCAAGGACCGCAACGAGGGGTCGCCGCGGTGGGCCCCCGATGGCTCGTTCTTCGTCTTCGCCTCCAACCGTGACACGCCCAACGGTGGCACCACGCAGCAACTCTACGTGATGCGCCCCGACGGCGGCGAGGCACAGAAGATCACCGACGCCAAGGACGGCGTGGGGAACTTCGCCTTCTCCAAGGACGGCAAGTGGCTCGCCTACGCGGCGGGCAAGAGCGACGAACAGCAGATCTGGACCCTCCCCGTGGCGGGGATCGACACCGCCAAGGCCACCCAGCTCACCAGGCACGCCACCCCCGTGGGATGGTGGCGCTTCGCCAACGACTCGCGGCGCCTCTTCTTCGTGGCGCCGGACTCGGTGGACAAGGCGAACAAGGCGCGCATGGAGAAGCAGTTCACCGTGCGCATCCGCAACCAGGACATCCCGCTCAATCACCTCTGGGCGGTGGACCTGGCCAGCGGCGCGGAGTCACGGCTCACCGGCGGCGACTCCATGTCGGTGGAGGGGGTCACCCTCTCCAATGACGGAAAGTGGGCGGGGATCCGCGCCTTTCCCAACGACCGCTACGCCCGCACCACGATGGAAGGAGGGAACCACAGCGAGCTGTACCTCCTCAACCTCGC
>CAZVDJ010001011.1:0-1586 GCA_964626245.1 uncultured Gemmatimonadaceae bacterium | reverse complement strand
ACCTCCGGCCGCCCCACCAGCTCCGTGAACGACGCGGCCGGCCACGGATCGGAGAACGACTCGCGCTCGATGCGCGCGATCGCCGGCACGTCGTCGCGCACCGCGTCGCGCATCACGATCGGCGACGCCCCGTCCGCCTCCCGCCGGGCGACCGTCACCCGACCGATCCCAGCGCGCGCCCGTGCGCCTTTTCCCACTTCACCTGCGCCTCGGCCAGTCGGCCATAGTCGGGCTCCCAGCCATCCAGTTCCACCGCGTGCCAGAGCGCCCCCTCGTCCAGTCGCACCACGTCGCGCGCCACGGGCACCGCCGGGCGCCCGCCGTCGAAACGATCGCCCCCCACTCCGACAATGCGCGCGCCGCCGGCTGCCATCGCCTCGAGCGCGTCGCGATCGACCAGCGCGTGCCTCCCGACCGCCGTCACCGTGCCGTCGGCGCCGCGCTGGAAGCGCTGCGCGTACCACTCGCCGCGCAGCGCATCGAGGATCGCGACCACGTCGGTGGCTCCCGCCGCCGCCTCGCCCGCCGCCAGGAGCGCCAGCGACGACGCCCCCCAGAGCGGGACGCCTAACGACTCGGCGAGCCCCTTCCCGATCGCGGCCGCGATGCGCAGCGAGGTGAACCCTCCCGGCCCCGTGCCGCAGCCGATGCGGTCCAGCGCCGCCGTCGTCACCCCCGCCGAGGCCAGCAGCTGCACCACCCCCGGCATCAGCCGCTCGCCGTCGTGGCCACGCATCGCCACCTCCATCTCCGCCACCACGCGCCCCGCCTGCAGCAACGCCACCGACGCCGACGCCGTCGACGCCTCCATCACCAGGGTCAGCTCATGCATCCGTCGTCACCTCGCGCACCGACTCGTCCCCCGCCACGTGGCGCAGCACGAGGTGCATTGCTCCCGGCGGAATTTCCCCCTCGGCACGCTCCGGCCACTCCACCAGCACGAGCGTGTCGCCGTGCACGAGCTCCTCCCAACCCAGCTGCAGCAGGTCGCGACGGTCGCGCAGACGGTAGAGGTCCAGGTGATGCACCGGCGTGGCGCCGCCCGCATACTCGTGCACGAGGGCGAAGGTCGGCGACGTGACCGGTTCGGTGACGCCGTAGCCGCGGCAGATCGCCTGCGCGAGCGTCGTCTTCCCTGCCCCCAGGTCGCCCGAGAGGGTGATCACGCGGGGTGCGCGCAGCGTGCGCCCCAGCGCCTCACCCCACGCCACCAGTGCCTCACGCGACAGGACCGGCACGGCGAACGCTCAGCGGGCCGCGCGGATGTCGGCGAAGGCGTCGCGCTTGCGCGCCGAGTTCGCGCTGTCCTTGCGCGCCTTGAGCTCGAACACCTGGTCGCGCAGCCGCGCCGCCGCCTCGAAGTCGAGTTCCTCCGCCGCCACGCGCATGTCCTTCTCCAGCCGCGCGATCATCTCGTCCAGTTCCGACGCCGAGTAGGTCGCCCGCGCCTCGGCCACCTTGCGCGCCTTCTCCTTCTCCTCGCGCGCGTCGGCCACGCGGGTGATGAAGCGCACCTCGTCCACCGACTTCACCACCCCCCGGGGGACGATGCCGTGGGCCAGGTTGAACTCCACTTGCATCTGGCG
>CAZVDJ010001010.1:0-1588 GCA_964626245.1 uncultured Gemmatimonadaceae bacterium | reverse complement strand
GTGTGGCCGAGCGTTGCCGCCAGCGCGAGCGCAATCCGAACGGCGTCGCTGGCGTCGTGCACGTCGCCGTCGCACGTAGCCAGGATCCTGGCCAGCGCGCCACGCCCCTGCTGCCCCAGCAGGGTGATGGACAGCCTGGTTCCCTCCTGCGCCCACTCGCAACGCCGGACGGCGGCGGGAGCGTGGGTGGTCGTGGCGAGCGAGGCTTCCAGTCGCGCCCACGCCTCAGCGGCGGGGGTACGCGAAGGGACGATCGCCCTCGGTGGCGACGCGATTCGCCGGAGGCGAGTCGCGAGCATGCGAGTGATTCGGGTCATGGCTCGTCTCCTGGTGTGGTGTGTGATGGTCGTGATGGAACGTGAGTGGACGCTATCGCCGGCTGAATCGGAGCGTTGGTGAGGCCGCCGAACGAGCGACGCCCCGCCGGCGCAAGGCGCGGGCGGGGCGTCGATGAATCTCGACCGAGGTGAAGCGGCACTATCCGCCCCACGCCCCCACGCACCCTGGCGCGCGCTCCCCAACCACGCGGAACATCCCGCCCACGGCACGCTGGCGCCGGGGCGAACGGAGCCCGGTGGCGTCCTGCGGACGGAGAGTGGAATGGCGGTAGTCGGTCGAGCGCATGAGAACGCCTGTTGACGGTTGGTATGGGGGGAGACCCCAGCCGGGGGGCGGCCGTCACATCGCGACGACGAGAGGGCGGCGCTCCCCTTGGAGGACGCGACGCGACGCGCCACCTTATGCGCGTCTCCAACCGTGACAGCATGAGCGAGTGGTCCCCTGACGCCGAGGGCAGCGCCGACGACGGGCCCGGCGGCCCGGACAACGGCGATGGCGTTGCGCGGGTCATGACGATCCTCCCGGTGTCCATCCGGCTGGAGGCGACACCGCACCCGCGCACTCCTCCCGGTCATGTCGTCTTCCGCGCCATCGGCTCGATCGCCGCGCCGGGCGCTGGAGACGGGGGCGACGCCGAAGAGGAGACGGCCCAGGACGAGGATACCGACGACGAGCCGCCGGTTCTGGCCCAGGGATCGCTGCCCGTGGCGACGTTTGACGCGGTACAGCGCGTGGGGCTGTTCAACGAGCCCGTCCCGCTCCTGCTGTCGGCCCAGGAACACGAGGGCGGGGTGCGCGGCGTCCTGGCCGCCGTCGTTCCGGCACGGCTCATGGAGCGAATCGAGCGAGAGGCGCGCGCGGCCGACGAACCGTGGCTCGCCAGCGTCGATGCCGCCGCCGTTCCCGAGTTCGGAGCCGGCGAGGAGGACGCCGATGAGGCGCACGTCCCGTTTGCGCTGGGGGTGATCCTGCGCTTTCCCGAGGACCGCAAGCACCCCGGCGCACTGGACGACGAGGCCGTGGACCTGCTGGCGACGATCCTGTCGGGTCGGGCGATGGATGCCGACCGCAAGCGCGTGGAGAACCTGCTCAAGTCGCTGTAGCCGTTAGGCCGCCCATACGAAGCGTGCCCCCTCTCGCCGATGGCGGGAGGGGGCACCGTGTCTGCAGCAACCGTCCAACAGCGATGTGCGAAGAGCGGGCGATGGGACTCGAACCCACGACGTCCAGCTTGGGAAGCTGGCATTCT
>CAZVDJ010001009.1:0-1589 GCA_964626245.1 uncultured Gemmatimonadaceae bacterium | reverse complement strand
CAGCGGTAGATCGCGGTGCGCCAGTCGCGTCCGTACCCGGCGCTGGCGCGATAGTCGATGTCGAGCACCACGTAGCCCTTGCTGGCCAGGTAGTGGTGGAACATGTACTCGCGCGAGTAGCTCGACCAGTAATTGTGCACGTTGTGCAGGTAGCCGGCGCCGTGCACGAAGATCACCGCCGCCCCGTTAGGCTCGGCGCCCACGTCGCTGGGGCGATAGATGCGCGCCGGGACCTGCACCCCGTCGGACGCGGGGATGCGCACGATCTCGGGGGTGAGCCACGGCAGCGCCGACCACTCCGCCAGCGGCGAGGTCGTCAGGCGCGTGGATGGCGCCCCCGGCCGGTTGGCGCGAACGAAGAGCTCCGGCGGGCGGTTGGCGGTGGAGTACACGTCGGCCAGGAGTCGCCCGTCGGGGGAGACGACGACCGAGTGGCCGCCGGCCTCGCTCGTCAGGCGCATGGCGCTCCCCCCGCCGAGCGGGAGCCGGTAGAAATGCCGCTCGAAGGGCGAGACCTCGCTGGTGTGCAGCTCGAAGGCGGTGCGGTCGGCGCTGAGTTGCGCGCTGAGCACCTCGTACCGCCCCGACGTGAGCTGCCGCCGGTCGCTGCCGTCGGCATTGATGCTGTAGAGGTGCGCGAAGCCGTCGGCCTCGCTCACGAACCAGGCGCGTGCGCCCCCGGGGAGCCAGCCGCCGCACGGATAGCACGGCCCGCCGACCCACGCCGAGTCGCGGAGGACGTCGATCGGCACCAGGCGCAGCGAATCAGCGTCGAAGCGCTGGAGGTAGCGCGCCTTGAAGTCGCGCTGCTCGGCGAAGACGAGCGCCTGGGTCCCTGCGTCGTTCCACCCCAGCAGGGCGAGCAGCGACGGCACGGCGGTGGAATCGCCGGGGATGGGGCGCAGCCAGGTCACGCGCCCCTCCGGCAGCTGCATCACGCCCACCCGCCCGCCCCCCAGGGTGTCGCCCACCTTGGTGCGCACCAGCAGGTCCTCGGTGTAGCCAGTGAGCGTCACGAAGTTGGGGACGATCGTCTGCCTGGCCGCCTGCGTCGTGATGGTGGTCGCCAGGAGGAGCGCGCGGCCGTTCGGCGCTACCGACAGCTGCGTGATGCGCTCGTTGGGCTGCAGGTAGAGGGTCCTGGGACGCTCCGCGAGCTGTGCGTCGCGCTCGGCCTTGTCGAGCGAGTCGCGCAACGCCCGCTCGCGCACGGCGTCGAAGAGCGCCCGCTGCTGCGCCTCCAGCTGGGCGCGCTGGCCCTCGGCCCGAGGTGGCGTGGGTGGCGCCGGGGCGGGGCGGATGTCCGTCAGCTGCTCGATGCGCGGGACGTCGAGGTCGAGCGCCATGATGTTGGCCCCATCGCGCACGAAGAAGACGCGACGGCCGTCGGCCGAGAAGGTCGGCGCGCTCTCCACGATGGTGGTCTGCGTGAGGCGCTGCGCGAGGGAGCGCCGGAGGTCGACGACGTACAGGTCCCCTTCGTACGAGACGACGCGCCGCAGGCGGTCCCGCGACAGGTCCCCGGGTTCCAGGAGCGGTCCCACCGAGTCCATCTGCGTGCGGGTCACCGCCTCGGGCGCGCCCCCGCC
>CAZVDJ010001008.1:0-1597 GCA_964626245.1 uncultured Gemmatimonadaceae bacterium | reverse complement strand
ATCATCGAGGCGATGAAGATCATGAACGAGATCGAGTCGGAATTCTCGGGCGTGGTGAAGGAGGTCGTGGCCTCGGACGCGCAGCCCGTGGAGTACGGTCAGGTCCTGATGCGCGTCGATCCGAATGGCTAGTCCCGTCCCGGCGCCGGAGCCGGCGGGGAGTCCGTCGACGGGGAGCGGCGGCGCGGGCGCGCCGCGCGCGCCGTTCAACTTCAAGGCGATCCTGCAGCAGATGGTGCAGCGCAGCGCGTCGGACCTGCACCTCAAGGTCGGGCGCCCTCCGACGCTGCGCATCAACGGCGACCTCTCGCCCTTGCCGCTCCCGGCCCTGCGCCCCGAGGACCTGAGCACGCTGGCGAAGGAGATCATGACGCCCAAGCAGGTGAAGGAGTTCGCCGAGTTTCGCGAGGCGGACTTCGCCACCGGCGTGCCGGGGATCGGGCGGTTCCGCGTCAACGCGTACCAGCAGCGCGGGACGATCGCCTTCGCGATCCGCACCGTTCCGCACCAGGCCAAGTCGATCCAGGAGCTCAACCTCCCGACCACGGTCGAGGACATCGCGCTCCTGCCGCGCGGGCTCGTCCTCGTCACCGGGGTGACGGGGTCGGGAAAGTCCACGGCGCTCGCCTCGATGCTGCAGGTGATCAACGAACGCCGTTACGCGAACATCATCACGATCGAGGACCCGATCGAGTTCCTGCATCGTGACATCAAGTGCCACATCAACCAGCGTGAGGTCGGGACCGACACCGGGTCGTTTGCCCAGGCGCTGCGGCGCGTCCTGCGTCAGGATCCCGACGTCATCCTGATCGGCGAAATCCGCGACCTGGACACGCTCGACACGGCGCTCAAGGCCGCCGACACGGGACACCTGGTCTTTTCCACGTTGCACACGACCGACGCCACACAGACGATCAACCGCATCCTCTCCTTCTACCCGCCCCACCAGCAGAACGAGGTGCGCTTCGCGCTGTCCAACGCCCTCGCCGCCGTGGTCTCGCTGCGCCTGGTGCCGCGTGCCGACAAGCCGGGGCGCGTGCCGGCGTGCGAGGTGCTGATCAACACCGCCGCGGTGCGCGAGCAGATCCGTGACGTCTCCAAGACACTCAACATCCCCGACCTGATCAAGGAAGGGACCGTGCAGTACGGGATGCAGAGTTTCGACCAGTCGCTCATGGCGTGGTACTCCAAGGGGACGATCTCCTACGAGAACGCCCTGTTTCACGCCACCAACCCCAACGAACTCGCGCTGCGGGTCCAGGGGGTGGCCGGCTCGAGCGACACGTCCTGGGACGAGTTCCAGACCGACGAGACGGCGTAGGACGCGTCGCACACCCGCCGGGCCCCGAGAATCCCCATGTTCAAGAAAGTCCTCGTCGCGAACCGCGGAGAGATTGCGCTCCGCGTGATTCGCGCCTGCAAAGAGTTAGGGATCCAGACCGTCGCCGTCTATTCCGAGGCCGACCGGGAGTCGCTTCACGTGCGCTTTGCCGATGACGACGTGTGCATCGGCCCGGCGCCCGCGCGCGACTCGTACCTCAAGATCCCGCGCCTGATCGCGGCGGCCGAGATCACCGGCGCCGACGCCATCCACCCC
>CAZVDJ010001007.1:0-1601 GCA_964626245.1 uncultured Gemmatimonadaceae bacterium | reverse complement strand
CCCCAAACGACGGGCCGCCGGCGGCACCGGCGCCGCTGGCACCGTCACCCTTGCCGATGTCGAAGGTGTAGCGCCTGGGGCCGTCGGGGCCGCCGATGATGCTGCCTTGGGAACCGCCGGAGGCACCGCCCTGCAGCCCCTGCAGGGAGGCAAGCCGTGAGGAGATTGCGCCGATCGGATCGCTCATGATCAGGCCTTCACGTCAAGGCGTCCGCCGCGCGCCATCGGCGCTGCCGACGGCATCTGGCCGGAGAGGACGCGCCCGTAGGTCAGCGGTCCCATCGCTCCCAGCTTGGCGAAGTACGCGCGCTCGTCCTGCGTGAGCACGCTCCACAGCTCCGGGTCGGTTCCCTGCGGCGGTTGCACCGGCACCGCCTGTGGCGCAGCCGGCGTGGCCTGCTTGACCGAGTTGGGGGCCTGTGCTGGAACCGCCGTGCCGGCGCGCTGCGCGCCGCCCGGCTGCCCCGGCGTGGTGCCGGTGCGGGGCGTCGTCCCCTCGGGACGCAGCGGCGTGTTGTAGGGACCGCGAATACCGTAGATGCTCATGTCGTCAGTTGGAATGATGCGACGTCAATCTCCCATCTCCCGTCTCCCACCTAGATGTCCAGCGCGCGCCGCAGGAGCTGCTTGGCGGCCTGGAAGACCGTGGCGTTGGCCTCGTACACGCGCCGCGCCTCCATCAGGTCGACCAGCTCGCGCGTCACGTCCACGTTGGGGTACCGCACGTAGCCATTGGCGTCGGCGTCGGGGTGCCCGGGGTCGTAGACCAGCGGCCCCTCGGTGGGATCCTCCTCGATTGCCGCCGCCCGCACGCCGCCTAACGCCTCGGTGGGATCCTCGGCCGACGTCCCAGGCACCATGTCCGCGTTGGGGAGGGGCGGATAGGCCGGCGCCGCCCCCTCGCGAACCGCCTCCTCGGCCACGACCACGCGGCGGCGATAGGGGCCACCGCCCTCCGTGCGCGTCGTTTCGGCGTTGGCCACGTTCGTGGCCGCCGTCTCCATGCGCAGCCGCTGCAGCGACATCCCAGTGGTGGCGATGTCCATGGGGCGGAAGAGCGGGGGACGCGGGGCGCGCTCCATGTTGTTGGTCAGGAGCGGCAGCATCTTGATCGAGGGAATGCTCATCAGCGATCCCGGATGGCCAGGCGCAGCTTCGTGTACGTCTTCTCGAGCAGCTTGGCCGTGGTCTCGTAGCGCAGCGTCTCGTCGGCCAGCGACGTCATCTCCGCCTCGAGGTTCACCGGCTCGCCTGCCTCACCGGTGGGCGTGCCGTCCGGCAGGGCAAAGCCGCTCTGGCTGGCGACCGTTGCCGCGGAGACGCGCTGCGCGATCCCCTTCACGCGCTGGCTGCTCGCATCGAGCGCCTCGCGCATCTGGGGGGCCGACGACACGCGGCCAAAGAATCCGAACAGCATTCGCTCGCTCCCTGAGAACGGTCTCACACGGTCACACGACCGCAGCACATGCCAAGGCAATGCGCGGACCATGTGACGACGGGGGAAAGTGCGAGGGGCGCCCCGTTAGGCGGGTCGCCCCTATGTGCTTGCGGTTGCTGCGGGTACGTGGTGGTCGAGGTCCCACGCTTCCCTCGCTGATCCC
>CAZVDJ010001006.1:0-1603 GCA_964626245.1 uncultured Gemmatimonadaceae bacterium | reverse complement strand
GGTCTTGCGCCCCACGCCGGGGAGGTGGACCAGCGCCTCCATGCGCGCCGGCACCTCACCCTCGTGGCGATCGACCAGGGCGCCGGCCATGCCGACGAGCGACTTGGCCTTGGCGCGGAAGAAGCCGGTGCTCTTGATGATCTCCTCCACCTCCTCCTGGCGGGCGCGAGCGAGCGCGGCGGGCGAGGGAAAGCGCCGGAAGAGGACGGGGGTGACCATGTTCACGCGCTTGTCGGTGCACTGCGCGCTGAGGATCGTGGCGACCAGCAGCTGGAAGGGCGAGTCGAAGTCGAGCTCGCAGTGCGCGTCGGGATAGAGCGCCAGCAGCTCCCGGTACAGCGCCTCCGCCGCCTCGGGGGTGGCATTGGCGAGCGCCACCCGACGCTTGCGGCTGGCGGGGCGCTTCCCGGTGGCACGGCCCGGCGCGCGCGCCGTCTTGCCCGCCTTTCTAGCGGCCACTGCCGGTCGCGGTGAGCGGCGAGGGGGAGAACTGGCCGGCCCGGCGCGCGGCCGCGAGCGCCAGCACCTCGTCGGCGCCGCGAGCATTCAGCACGTCACCAGGCGAGAGCCAACCCTTGCGGGCGATGGCGACGCCCAGCGCGAGGTGGTCGAGCCCCGCGACCGAATGGGCGTCCGGGCCGATCTCGACGAGCGCCCCATGCGCGTGCGCCGAGCGCAGGTGGCGCCAGTCGAGGTCGAGACGGTGCGGGTCGGCATTGAGCTCCACCGCCACGCCCACCGCACCGGCCTTCTCCAGCAGCGCGTCGACGTCGATCGCGAACGGCTCGCGGGTGAGGAGCAGGCGACCGGTGGGATGGCCCACGATGGTCACGTGCGGGTCGTCCATGGCCTTGAGGACGCGCTCCGTCATCTGCACCTCGTTCATCCCGAGGCGCGAGTGCACGGAGGCGATGACGTAATCGAAGCGATCGAGGATGGAGGCGTCGTAGTCCACCCGGCCGCAGGGGAGGATGTCGGCCTCGATGCCCTTGAGCAGGCGTACGCCAATCCCGCTGGCGTTCACGGTGTCGATCTCGTCGTGCTGGCGCAGGATGGCGTCGCGCGTGAGGCCGCCGGCGTAGAAGGCCGACTGGGAATGGTCGCTCACGCCCAGGTACTCCCAGCCGCGAGCGGCCGCCGCGCGCGCCAGGTCGGCGATGGTGGCGGCGCCGTCGGAATAGTGCGAATGGCAATGCAGCACGCCGCGGATGTCGCTGGCCGTCACCAGCGGCGGCAGCACTCCCGTGGCGGCGGCCTCCACCTCGCCTAACGACTCGCGCAGCTCGGCGGGAATGAAGGGGAGCCCAGCCGCCGAGTACAGCGCGTGCTCGTCGGCAATGGGAATCACCGCTCCCTCGCGCGTGCGCACGGCGTCCGTCCCGATGGCGACGCCACGCGCCGACGCGGCCGCGACGACCTGCGCGCAGTGCGCCGCGCTCCCGGTCGCCCACCACCACGACAGGGCGAACCGCTCCTCGCTCACGCACCGCAGGTCCAGGCGCGGGCCGTCATCGTAGCGAATGGTGATGGACGGACCGCCCCCTCCCAGCACCTCGCGAACTCCCGGCGCGTGGGCGAGTGCCGCCGCCACCAGCGACGGCGC
>CAZVDJ010001005.1:0-1605 GCA_964626245.1 uncultured Gemmatimonadaceae bacterium | reverse complement strand
AGAGATCGGAAGAGCGTCGTGTAGGGAAAGAGGGTAGATCTCGGTGGTCGCCGTATCATTAAAAAAGCCAGCCTCGGGAGCGCGACCGGGAGCATTGACGACGCGCGTCCCTCCGCTGACTGTGGGACTCGTAGAGAGGTCGAACCGGCGACTCGAGGCGAGGTGAGATGGTCCCGCTGAGACGCACCGGCACGCCTCGCCTTGCGCGTCGTGGCATATGCGTCGTCGCCTCCACGCCGTCACCCCACCCTCGACTTGCCATGCTCCGGGAAGCCGCCGCCTGCCTCGTCCTCGTCGTCTCGTCCTCTGCCGTTCGTGCGCAGAAGCCAGCCCTCACGGCGCGAGACTACGGTCGCTTCGAGACCGTGGGCGACGTTCGCCTGTCGCCCGATGGGCGCTACATCGCGCAGGAGATCCGGCGCGTGAACGACACCACCGAGTTGCGGCTGAAGGCGCTGGGCGGCGACTCCATCGTGGCCCTCCCGTGGGGGCGCGAGCCGGTCTTCTCCAGCGATAGCCGGTGGATGGCCTACACGGTGGACGTGCCGGCCGACGAGCGTCGCCGCCTGGAGCGCGAGCGCAAGCCTGTCCGCCGCGCCGCCGTGCTGCGCGACCTTCAGCGGGGGACGGAGCGACGCTTTCCGCAGGTGGAGCTGCACGCCTTTGACGCCACCGGGCGCTTCATCGCGGTCCGAGGGGTCTATCCCGAGCAACCGCGGGGGCGCGGCGGCGACCTGCTGGTGGTCGACCTGGCGGGCGGCGCCGAGTTTACCGTGGGCAACGTGCGCGAGTTCGCGTGGAGCCGCGTGGGGAGCCTGCTGGCCGTGACGATCGAGACTGGTGCAGCTGGCGGAAACGGCGTGCAGGTGCACGACCTGGCGGCCGGCCGCCTGGTCGCGCTGGACGCGGGCAAGGCCACCTACCGCCACCTGGCCTGGCGTCGCACCGGCGCCGACCTGGCGGTCCTCAGGTCGCTGGACTCGGCCGGTGGAAGGAAGCCGGGCTTCACCGCCGTGGCCTGGCGCGGCGTGGGAGCGCGCGCCGAGCGACAGGAGTGGGTGGCGCCCGCCGCTCCCGAGTCGGTGGTGGTGAGTGACGGGCGCGCCCCCGAATGGTCCGACGACGGTCGCCGCCTGACGCTCGGCGTGCGCCCCTCGCGCGTGCTGGCGCCGGCCGACAGCGCCGTGGCCGACACCAACTCCTCGGTGCAGGTCTGGCACACACGCGACGTGCGCCTCGTGGCGTCGCAGAGGGTTCGCGCTGCCGCCGATGCGCGCCGGGTGGCGCTGGTGTCGTGGGACGTCCTGTCGGGGAGCGCGGTGCCCGTCTCGTCCGACGCCATGGAGGAGGCCGTCGTCCCCGCGAAGGGGCGCTTCGCCATCGAACGTGTCCGCGCCCCCTATCCGTCGGGGACGATGTTCGGGCGTCCCTTCTTCGACCTCTACAGCATCGACCTGGCCTCGGGGGCGCGTCGTCGCGTGGTGGAGAAGGTGCGCTTCGCCTGGGAGGGGCCGGAAGGGACACAGGTCGTCTGGTTCGACGGGCGCGACTACTGGAGTGAGGAGCTGGCTACCGCGCGGCGGCACAACCTGACCTCGGCGCTCC
>CAZVDJ010001004.1:0-1607 GCA_964626245.1 uncultured Gemmatimonadaceae bacterium | reverse complement strand
GGCCGGCGGCGGCGGCGGCGGAGGAGGCGGGGGGGGCGGCGGCGGGCGCGGCGGGGGCGGCGGCGGAGCCGGCTTGGTGTAACAGTCGCCGTTCACCGTGTAGCCGAGCCCCAGACGGATACCGTAGTTGGTCGCCTTGCCGTCCAGCGTTCCCGAACTGCTGTTCTGGTTGGGCGACGGATTGTAGTCACCCACCAGGTCGCCGCGCAGGTTCCACTTCTCGTTCAGGCAGCGCTTGAGGCCGACGAGTCCGGTGAAGGCATCCTCGTACTCGTTGGGCGACTCGAGCTGCCCGCTGACGTTCTCGGTGCGGCCGATGTAGACGTTCTGCTGGTAGCCGCCGCCGATGAGGAAGTTGGTGCGCTCTCCAATGCGTGGGGCCCACACGAGGCGGGCCGCCCACGGGCGGAGCGTGAGCGACTTGGAGCTGCCACTGGCCAGTGCCCAGTCGGTCTTGCCGAGCTGGATGTCACCCTCGGCCCACAGGCGCTTGAAGAGATGCACGCCCGCGCGACCGCCAACGGTGAGCGTGTTGTCGATGTCCAGGCTCTTGTCGAACAGGTTGAACTGCCCGAATCCGCCCAGCTCGAGGGCGAGCGGTTTCTGGGCGTGCGCCGGCGCTGCGGCCAACGCCGCCGCCAGCACCGCAACCCCTACGAGTCGTTGTCTCATGCAATCCTCTGGTGAATGGAGCGATTCGCTGCGTCGCACGACGGAGCGCCCCGTGACGGGGCCACCTCGCCACGCCAGAAGTCCCGACAACATAAGGGAATCCGGCAGCCCACGACAACCTTTCTCGTCAGGCAACGCAAATCCATACAGCAAAACGACGTGGCTTGTAAGGAAAGACCCCGCGACTCACGGCGGAGTCAACACGCCGGCAACCGAACGGGGCGCAGCCCGCGATCGTCGCCGCCGATCGCACCCACCGATCGCACCCCGATCGCACCCCGATCGCCGCTCCGATCACACTCGGCGTGACGAGCCCGTCGGCTGCACGCTACGCGCCCTGCAATACGCGCTCCACCGCGCCCACATCGGCTTCGATCTCCACGGGTGCGTTGGCGCGGGTGGGCGCAGGTCGCGCCTCCTGGTGATACCACTGCAGAACCCCCGGGTCCTTGAGTACGTGCCCGGTGAGGATCGAGACGACGCGATCCGATCGAGCGATCACCCCCTCGGCGACCAGGCGCCGTACCCCCGCCACGCTGGCGGCGCTGGCCGGCTCGCATCCCACGCCCGCGGCGTCGATCACGGCCTTGGCCTCCAGGATCTCCTCGTCGGAAACCTCTGTCACCATTCCACTTGTCTCGCGTATGGCCGAGACTGCTCGCTCGTAGGAAGCGGGGTCGCCGATCTTGATGGCGGTGGCGACCGTCTCGGCCTTGAGGCGGTGCCGGTCGCGAAAGTCGTCGCGGAATGACCGAAAGAACGGCGCTGCGCCCGACGCCTGCACGGCCAGGAGGCGCGGCAGCCGGGGGATGAGCCCCCACGCCTTCGCCTCACGCAGCGCCTTCCCGAACGCGGCGGTGTTCCCGAGGTTGCCGGCAGGGAGCGCGATCCATTCGGGCGGGTCCCAGCGCAGCTGCTGCAGCAGCTCCAGGACG
>CAZVDJ010001003.1:0-1618 GCA_964626245.1 uncultured Gemmatimonadaceae bacterium | reverse complement strand
CGCCGCCGGGGGGGAGCTGCTCTCCACCGGCGGCACGGCGCGCGCGCTGCGCGAGGCCGGGCTGTCGGTGCGCGACGTGGCCGACGTCACCCGCTTTCCCGAGATGCTCGACGGACGGGTCAAGACGTTGCACCCGGCGGTGCACGGCGGGCTGCTCGCGCGACGCGACCTCCCCGAGCACATGGCCGCGATCGCCGCACACGGCATCGCCCCCATCGACCTGGTCTGCGTCAACCTCTACCCGTTCCGCCAGACCGCCGCGCGCCCCGGCGTGCACCCCGACGAGGTGATCGAGAACATCGACATCGGCGGCCCGTCGATGCTGCGCTCCGCGGCCAAGAACTTCGCCGCCGTCTGGGTCGTGGTGGATCCCGCCGACTACCCGGCCGTGCTGGCAGCGGTGGGGGCCGCAGCTGCCGACGGCGCGCAGGACGCGGCGCCCGCGGGCGCGGCGGCCGACGAGGCCACGCTCCGACGCCGCCTGGCGGAGAAGGTGTACGCGCACACCGCGGCCTATGACGCCGCCATCACCAGCTGGTTCGCCACGCAGCGAGGCGACCGCTTTCCCGACACGCTCCCGGTGGCGCTGGAGCGCCGGCAGTCGCTGCGATACGGCGAGAACCCCGGCCAGGAGGCCGCCTTCTACATCGAGCGTGCAGGCGAGGGGCTGGCCGGACTGGTGCAGCTGGGGGGCAAGGAACTCTCCTTCAACAACCTGCTCGACCTGGAAGGTGCGCTCCTGGCCGCCGACCCCTTCGGCGCGCAGCCATGCTGCGCGATCATCAAGCACACCACGCCGTGCGGGCTGGCCGTGGGCGCGCATGCGCTCGAGGCGTATCAGAAGGCGCTGGCCTGCGACCCGGTGTCAGCCTTCGGGAGCGTGATCGCCTTCACCGTTCCCGTGGACGATGCGACGGCGGAGGCGGTGGCGTCGCTCTTCGTGGAGTGCGTCGTGGCACCGGGCTTCAGCGACGGCGCCGTGGAGATCCTGGGGCGCAAGAAGAACCTGCGCCTGCTGTCCGGCACGGCGCAGTGGCGCAGCGGGGCGCTGGACTTCAAGCGCGTGCGCGGCGGCTTCCTGGTGCAGGATCGCCCTCCTGTTTCGTTAGGCGACGACGCATGGCGGGTGGTCACGCGGCGCGCCCCCTCGGCCCAGGAGCACGCCGACCTGCTCTTCGCCTGGCGGTCGGTGAGCGCCGTCAAGTCCAATGCAATCGTCCTGGCGCGCAACGGCGCCACGATCGGGATCGGCGCCGGGCAGATGTCGCGCGTGGACGCGTCGTTCATGGCGGTGCACAAGGCGCGCACCATCGGTCACGACACCGTCGGCGCGGCGCTGGGCTCCGATGCCTTCTTCCCCTTCCGGGACTCCATCGACCAGGTGGCCGAGGCCGGGGTGACGGCCGTGGTACAGCCCGGTGGCTCGGTGCGCGACCAGGAGGTCATCGCCGCCGCCGACGAGAAGGGGATCGCGATGGTCTTCACCGGACAGCGCCTGTTCCGGCACTGAGCCACCGTTCTGCCTTCCACGCCGCCCAGCCGCCGGGTATCCTTCGCGGCTGGATTGCCGCCATCGAACGCACCCGGGCGGCAACGGTCTTCCCCCCAGGCGTGCCGA
>CAZVDJ010001002.1:0-1620 GCA_964626245.1 uncultured Gemmatimonadaceae bacterium | reverse complement strand
GGACGGGACAGGCTACGAGCTCAGGATTCGGGCGAGGTCCGACAGGAGTGAGGCGGTCACCAGCTGCGGGTTCACGTTGCCGCCGGCCAGGAGCTTGGACTCCTCCACGATGGCCACGGCGCGCGCTGCGTTTCGGGCCGCGCGTTCGTCCTGTCGATCCACCGCCTGTCGCGCGCGATGGTGCAGGGCGGCCGTGAGGGCGTCCAGGATGTCGGAGAAGGTGCCACGCGCGCCGCTCATCCCCTGCGCCATGGACAATCGCAGCGCCTTGGCCCGGTCGCCGGTGAGCGCGACTTCCAGCAGGCGCTGCGCGGCGGTTGTGGCCGCCGACGTTTCCTGCGCGGCGAGCAACCGGCCGGGGGCGCCCGCCGCGAGTTGCACGCGCTCTTCCACGCCACGCGGCAGGTCCGACTTGGCCAGGGCCGCCTGCACCTGCTCGTCGGCAAGCCACTCCCGAATCTCCGCAGGAGCCAGCGGCGCGACGCGAACGGCGACCACCCGTGACCGGATGGTGGGGAGCAGGGCCCCGGCGGCGCTCGAGGTGAGGATGATGTAGGTGTCGGCGGGGGGCTCCTCCAGGAGCTTGAGGAAGGCGTTCGCCGCCGGCGCCTCCGCGTTCTCCTGTGGCGGCGACATCCGGTCGGCGTCGCCGACGACGAACACCTTTCGCCTGGCCATGGCCGGGGTGACCGACGAAAGCTGCACGAGGAGTCGCGTGGTGGCGACGTAGATCCCCTCGGCGCTTGGCGGGGGTGCGTAGAGTCCGCCCCGCTCGGCGCGCTCGCGCACGGCGTCAACCAGGTCGGCGCGAATGTCGTCCAGGCCGGGGTCGGAGTCCTTGAGCTTGGGTCGAGGGAAGACCCACTGAAGGTCAGGATGGGTAAGCGCCGCCGAGTACTGGCAGTGACGGCACTGACTGCAGGGGGGGATGGGCCCTTCGCACAGCAGGGACTGCGCGATCCAGAGGGCCAGGCGCTGCTTGCCCACGCCAGCCTCGCCATGCAGCAGCAGGCTTTGCGGGAGGATCCCTCGCGAGAGCGACTCGGCGATGCGCGCGCGCAGCGCGGCGTGGCCGTGGAGCGGGACGATGGGCATGGCCGAAATATGCGGCGCGCCCGTCGTTACCGAAGCGGGGGGACGGTGTGGGGCGGGCGTCGGTGGTGCGTCCCCTGCTCGAAGGCATAGGCCAGGCGAAAGAGCGTTCCTTCCCCGAACGGACGAGCCAGGAGCTGGAGCCCGGCCGGGAGGACGAGTCTCGTGTAGCCCATGGGGACAGTGATGGCGGGAAAGCCGGTGGCGGGAGAGAAGACCTGCGAGTTGTCGCCTCCGGGGGAGTTCAGGTCGCCGATGAGCCGCGGCGGGTTGCTCCAGGTGGGATAGGCCACGGCGTCGAGCCGAAGCGAGTCCATCATGCGAAGCACGGCCACGCGCAACGCGGCGCGGTAGCGTTCGCGCGCCTGGCAGCCGGGGCTTTCGGCCGGGGCTTCGGTCACGCGCTGGGCGCTCTGCAGGCGCGCCTCGATGGAGGGGTGAAAGCGGCCGGAGCGCACAATCTCGTCCACGGTGCGCACCGGCGGGTTGGAGCTGGCGACGCTGGTGAGGTATCGCTCGAAGTCGAAC
>CAZVDJ010001001.1:0-1626 GCA_964626245.1 uncultured Gemmatimonadaceae bacterium | reverse complement strand
GCGTAGATTGCACCGCGCGGCGCCCCTTCGGCCCCCCACGCCCGGCGGTCGCGCCGTTTCCTCGTGCCACGGGCCCCTACCTCCGCGACCCGCATGACGAGCACGTCGTCCTCCCGCGCGTCCTCGCCGCTGCACCTCCCTCCCTGGACCGACGCCTCGCTGCTGGACGCGCTGCCCATCGTCCTGGTGCGCGTGGATCGCGAGGGGCAGCTGGTGTCGCTGACCCGGTCCTGGGAGACACTCTCCGGGTTCGCGGTCGCCGAATCGTTAGGCCGGCCCTACCTGTCCTTCGTGGACGCCAGCGACCACGCCGCCTGCCGCGCCAGCGAGGCGTACCTGTACGCCGGCGGCGCTGGCCCCGCGTCGGGAAAGCTGCGCCTGGTGCGGCGGGACGGCGCGCTGCGCGTGGTGGAGGTGCGCTTCTTCGCGATGGGCGACGTGGACGGGGCGCCGGAAGGGATGGGTGGCACCGTGACCGACGTGACCGGCGTGCGCCACGAGCCGCACCACCAGCTCGAGGCGTTGCGCCTGTCGGCCGGCCGCACGCGCCTCCTCATCGAGCGCGCGGCCTTCGGCGTCTTCGGCTGCGCTCCCAACGGCCGCGTGCTCGACGCCAACCCGGCGCTGGCCGCCATGCTCGGCTACCCGGACACCTCGGCCATCCTCGAGGCCAACGTCTTCGACGTCCTCTGCCCTCCGGGGGCGATCCGCGACCGCTGCCTGGGCGAGCTGGCGGCCGGCGCCCCCGAATCCAGCTACGACGTCACCTGCCGCCGCCCCGACGGCACCTCGCTCCGCTTGCGCCTGACGGTGACCGCCGAGCGCGACGCGACCGGGGCCATCCGCCACCTGCAGGGGATGGCCGAGAACATCACCGAGCGCATGCGCCGCGAGGAGATCGTGCGGCGCGGCGAGCGCATGTCGTCCCTGGGGCGCACGCTGGCTGGCGTGGCCCACGAGATCAACAACCCGCTCGCGGCCATCACCGGCTTCGCCCAGATCCTGCTCAAGCGCGACCAGTCGGCCGACGACCGTCACGCGGTGGAGACCATGCTGCACGAGGCGCGGCGCGCCGCGCGCATCGTGAAGGACCTCCTGACCATCGCCCGCCGCGAGGAAGGGGCCGAGCGCACGCGCACCGACCTCAATGCCATCGTGCGCTACATCGTGGAGACGCAGCGCTACGCGATGGAGACGCGCGACATCCGCCCGGTGGTGCAGCTGGCGGAGGAGCGCCCGGAGGTGATGGGCGACCCCGCGCAGCTGGAGCAGGTGATCCTCAACCTGGTGGTGAACGCCCGCCAGGCGCTCGAGGCGCCTCCCGGCACTCGCACGGACCAGGGCCCCCCGCGCACCCTCGAGGTCTCGACTCGCGTGGCGGGGGCCGACGTGCTGCTGGAGGTTGCGGACAACGGGCGCGGGATCGACGCGCGCGAACTGCCACACATCTGGGATCCGTTCTTCACCACGCGCGAGGAGGGCGAGGGCACCGGACTCGGACTCTCGGTGGTGCACAGCATCGTCGCCAGCCACGGCGGGACGATCGACGTGACCAGCACGCCGGGCGAGGGGACGCGCTTCCGCATCCGCCTCCCGCTCGCCCCGCGCGCGGCGCCGCCGGCCGGG
>CAZVDJ010001000.1:0-1634 GCA_964626245.1 uncultured Gemmatimonadaceae bacterium | reverse complement strand
CGAACGCGTGGCACCGCTCTTTGCGGGTTCACCGGTGAACACGCTGGGGACGCAGGGCGACGCGCTCGCGGTCACGGGGGGCGTGGAGTGGACGCGCCCGTCGTTGTGGAAGAGCACGGCCCGACTGGAATACCGGGACGCCGAAGCCGGCGACAACTTCCTCGCGTCGTTTGGCTACGCGCGCAAGCTCTCCCGCGACTGGACGCTGCTCGGCCGCACGCTCTGGGACGTGGCCGAGCAGGGACAGAACCAGACGCGCGGCTGGTCGCAGCTGGGCCTGGCCTGGCGCGAGACGGACCGCAACCGCTGGAATGCCGTGATGCGGTACGAGAACCGGGTGCAGTACCTGGGGGCCACCGCAGCCAGCGGGTCGGCGGAGTCTGTCGCGCACATCCTGGCGGCGCTCGTGAACCACCAACCGACGCAACGCCTCACGCTGTCGGGCCGCTACGCGGCGCGACAGTCGAGCGACGCCCTTGGGATGCTCGAGACGAAGAGCACCGCGCAGCTCTTCATGGGGCGCGGCCTTCTCGACCTCACATCGCGCGTGGATGCTGGCCTCATCGGCTCGATGCTCGTGAGCGAAGGCTTCGCCAGCCGTCGCTACGGCCTGGGCGGCGAGCTGGGACTCCTGGTAATGCGCAACCTGCGCATCGCCGGCGGCTACAACCTGTTCGGCTTCACCGACAAGGACCTCAACACCTTCGGCACGACGCGCAAGGGCGCCTACCTCGAGCTTGGCTTCAAATTCGACGAGTCGCTGTTCGGCATGGGCGGCACCGCGGCGCCCTGCGAGCAGGCGTGCAAGACGGGAGGGAAGGACGAATGATCGCGCTCCGCACTTTTCGACGCGTGCGACCGACGTGCCGTGCGCGCGTGTCGGCGATGCGTCCGTTGCTGCTGGTCATCGCCGCGCTCCCGCTGCTCGGCGCGTGCGGCAGCGCCGCGCGCGTGGCCCCGGGGCGACTCACGCCGGTGCGAGCGCGCATCAGCGACGAGGCGATCGCGCGCGACCTGGCGACGATGGACGCGCTCTCCTCGCGTCTTCGCCGTGCCGCACCCGATACGACGGGCTACGCCGCCTCGCGCGCCCTGGCCTACATCGCCCTGGCACGGGAGGCGTACGAACGCAACGACCGCTCCAGCTTCGCGGACGATGCACTGGCGTGGGCAACTGCCGACATCGAGTCGCTGGAGCGGGGGAGTGGCGTTGCCGCTGGCGGTGCTGTGCCGGTGCCGGGTTCCCTGCGGTCCGTGGCGCCGGAGTTATGGGCGCGTGCCGACTCGCTGCGGCAGGCGGGTGTTGGGGGACCGGGCGGAAATCGACTGGCGGCGGCGGAGGCCTCGCTCGTTCGGGCAGCCCACCACTTCCTCGCTGGCCCGGCCTGCGTGGCGGAGGCGCCGGTCGCGGCGGCACAGTCGATCCTGTCGCAGTTGGCCGCGCGTCCCCTCATCGTTCCGGAGCGCCCCGCGCCGGTGCCCGTGGAGGACGCGCCCCTGCCGGCTCGCCCACGGGGGTGTGCCGGCCCCGACGAGCTGCGCGGCGTTCCGGGAACGGTCCACTTCGCCCTCGACCGGGCGGAGCTCGGGCCGGCCACGCGCCAGGTGCTCGACCGTGCCGCCGCGGCGCTGGC
>CAZVDJ010000999.1:0-1640 GCA_964626245.1 uncultured Gemmatimonadaceae bacterium | reverse complement strand
CGAGATCCCCGGCAGTACACAGGTCAAGCTCCTTCGCGTCCTCGAGCAGCGCGAGGTCACCCGCGTGGGAGGGACGACGACCATCCCGGTCGACGTGCGCGTGGTCGCGGCGACCAACAATCCGTTGAGGGACGCCGTGGAGCAGGGGAGCTTTCGCGCCGACCTGTTCTACCGGTTGAACGTGCTGCGCATGTATCTCCCGCCGCTGCGCGAGCGGAAGGGCGACATTCCCATCCTCGTCCGCCGTTTTGTACGCGAGCTCACCCGGCAGCACGACCGGCCGTTTCTCGGCATCAGCGCCGAGGCGCTGCAGCTGCTGGTCGACTATCCGTGGCCGGGGAACGTGCGCGAGCTCCGCAACCTGGTGGAGAGCATGGTCGTGCTGGCGCCCGGGCGCGAGATCGGGCCGGCGGACATCCCGCCGCAGATCCGCGAGGGCGGTTCGCGACTCCTGCCGGTCCCCATCGGCCACGTCATGCGGGGCCACGCCGGGACCGAGGGGCGGGAGCTCGAGTTCATCGTGCGCAGCCTGGTGGAGCTCAAGCTGCAAGTGGAGGAGCTTCGCCGCCGGATGGACGAGGCCACGCAGCAGCTGGCGCCGTATCCGCCCGGGCCGGGATGGATCGGGGAGGTGCGTGCGGGCCCCGGCTATCCGGGGCTGGTAGGAGGGGGCGTGACCGGCGTCACAGCGTTCAGCGGCGGCATCGAGCCAATGGTGCAGCCGCCGACCGAGGCGACCGTGACGTTGCGGCCGGGCATGACGATGGCCGAGATCGAGCGGGCGGCGATCGAGGCCGCGTTGCAGAACTCGCGTGGCAACCGGCGGAAGGCGGCGGAGGTGTTGCAGATCGGGGAGCGGACGCTGTATCGCAAGTTGCGGGAGTACAACCTGGTGCCTGACGAGGACGGCCAGGCGAGTGAGCTCGACGGATGAATTGCCGGCGGACTGTGCGCTGATGAAGCGTCTCGGCCCGTCCGTTCGGGCGATGCACACGGTGCAGGCGTTTCTGGCGGCGCGGCTGGAGTCTACGGGGTGGCCGTGGCGGGCGCGGCGTGTGCGAATGGTGTGCGCGGCGAACGCGCGGCGAGCGCGGGACGCGTTCGCGACGACAGCGTGACGGGCGCGCGACGGGCGCGCGACGGGCGCGTGAGGCGAGTGCGAGAGGCGCGCGAAGATTAGCGTGCTCCAAAGCACAAAGGTGACTTCTTGATTAACCTGACGTCGCGCCACATTGTACGGCCGCCCGTCCGGTGGTACGGGGGGGTGCCGGTCGACGAATCATGACGCCGTCGTCGCAGAAGATGACGGCACTGCCGACGGGGCGCGCCCCCGTGTGAGAGGATGATGAGCCCACAGCCCCAGTCATCGTCGCTGATCGCCGGGAGCGTGCTCCCGATTCGGCGTGCCGAAGAGCTGCTCGCGACGTTGCCGGGGGTCATCGCCGCTCGCATCATCGCGAACGACACGGGGGCCGTGGATGAGATCCACGTGCTGACCACGGCCGAGATCACGCCCAAGCAGACCGTGCGCAACATCGAGAGTGCGCTCATTGCGCACCTCGGCATGCGGGTCGACCACCGCAAGATTTCCGTGGCGACGAGTATCGATCCTCGGCGTCCGCGCGATGGGGCGGCGGGCG
>CAZVDJ010000998.1:0-1640 GCA_964626245.1 uncultured Gemmatimonadaceae bacterium | reverse complement strand
TACCGACCGTGCCTCCGTCTCGCCGCCCGGTCGCGGAGCCCATCGAGGACCGCGTTCGCGAGCTGGAGCGCAAGGTTCAGGCGATCGAGCACTCGGTCACGGCGGACGAGCGGTAGGGCCCGAGAGCCCGACGCGCCGACGGCCTAGTGTCCGCCGGCGTGTCGGGCCGTCGAGGATTGGCGCGCCGGGGCCTGGGGCGGCCTGGAGTGGCGCGCGCTCGTCAGGCGGCGGCGCGGATGCCCGATCGTCCCGGCCCGATATCGCGCCGGGCGATCATCACCGCCACGCCGATCGCCGCGATCGCCAGCCCGATCACCTGCGCCACCGTCAGCGGACCCACGAAGCGGTCGTCCTTGGCGCGGAAGAACTCCACGATGAAGCGCTCGAGCCCGGCCAGGACGCAGTACATGCCGAAGAGCCACCCTTCGGCGTGCTTGTGGTCGCGGTAGCGCCAGATCACGAGGAACATCAGGAAGGCCATCCCCGTCTCGTACAGCTGCGTGGGGTGCACGGCAAGGACGGTCTCCGGAGTTGCTCCTGGCGGAATGGGTGTCCCGAACATCTGTTGCATCACCCCGGCCGTGCTGGGCGGCGCCCCTTCGGGAAACGCCACCGCAAGGGGAGAACTCCACGGACGGCCATAGTCATCGCCCACCGCCCAGCACCCGGTGCGCCCGACGGAGTACGCCGCGGCGATTGCCGGCCCGGCCACGTCGCTGAAGCGCGCGAACGAGAGCTTCTTGCGCCGGATGTAGAGCCAGCACAGCAGCACGCCGCCCATCAGCCCCCCCCAGAAGACGAACCCCGCGCGCGTGAACAGGTCGCGCCAGTCGTGGGTGATGACGAGGATGTAGTAGAGCTTCCCGCCCAGCAGCATCCCGAGCACCGAGGCGAAGATCAGGTCGGGGATCGCCTGCGACTCGGCCACGTGCCCGCGTCGTGCGAGTTCCCGCTGGGAAATGATCTGGGCGATCACGAAGGCAAGCAGCACCGCGATCCCGAAGCCGGTGAGCGACAGCGGCCCGAGCTTGATCTCGAAGGGATGATGGATGACGGGATTCATGGAGGCGTCAGGGGCGTCAGGATCGCAGCCCGGGGAGCGGGCTGGAGGCGAGCGCGTTCAGGGTCCAGTCGCTCATGGCGCCACGCTCGGCGTGAAAGAGTGCAGCGCGCGCGATCATCGCGGCGTTGTCGGTGGCCAGGCGGGGTGAGGGCGAGAAGACCGTGGCCCCCAAGTCGCCGAGGCGACGCTCCATCGCCTGCTGCAGCGCGCGGTTGCACGCCACACCTCCACCGAGCACGACACGTCCGCGGTCGAAATCGCGCGCGGCACGATACGTCTTCTCCACGAGCGTGTCCACCAGCGCGTCCTGGAAGGCGCGGGCGATGTGTGGCGCGCTGGCGGTGAGGTCGCTGCTGTCACGCACGGCATGCAGGACGGCCGTCTTGAGGCCGCTGAAGGAGACGTCGAAGTAGTCGGCATCGCCCGGCTGCTGGTCCCGGCGGAGCATGGGCCGTGCAAAGCGCACGCGTCCCGGATCGCCGCCAGCCGCCAGCGATTCCAGCGGGCGGCCCCCGGGATACGGGAGTCCCAGCAGCTTGGCAACCTTGTCGAACGCCTCGCCCGCCGCGTCGTCGCG
>CAZVDJ010000997.1:0-1642 GCA_964626245.1 uncultured Gemmatimonadaceae bacterium | reverse complement strand
GCTTCTCGCTCACCCACGAGCGGCGCGTCTACCTGCTGGCGTTAGGCGCCGGGCTCCCGGGCGTCGTGGCAACCATCGCCCTGCTGTGGAGCGGCGACTACTCCACCAAGGCGGCATGGACGCTGGGCGGCTTCGTGGCCGGCGTCTGGCTGGCCATCACCATCGCCCTGCGCGAGCGCGTGGTGCGCCCGCTGCAGACGCTGTCCAACATGCTGGCGGCGCTGCGCGAGGGGGACTTCTCGCTGCGCGCGCGACTGGGCGCCTCGGACGACGCCCTGGGGCTCGCCCTGCTCGAGATCAACATGCTGGGCGACACGCTGCGCACGCAGCGGCAGGGAGCCATGGAAGCCTCGTCGCTGCTGCGGGCCGTCATGGCCGAGATCGACGTCGCGATCTTCACCTTCGACGAGCGCGACACGTTGCGGCTGGTGAACCGCGCTGGCGAGCGGCTGCTGCAGCAGGGGGCCCCGCGCCTGGTGGGGCGGCACGCCGAGGAGCTTGGCGTCGCCGCGCTGCTGCGCGGACGATCGCCGCAGGTCTACGACCGCCCCTTTCCCGAGCGCGCCGGGCGCTGGGAGGTGCGGCGCACGACGTTCCGGCAGGACGGGCGCCCGCACACGCTGCTGGTGGTGGCCGACGTGACCAAGAGCCTGCGCGAGGAGGAGCTGCAGGCCTGGCAGCGCATCGTGCGCGTGCTGGGACACGAGATCAACAATTCGCTCGCCCCCATCAAGTCGCTCGCCGGCTCGCTGCAGGGGATGATGCCGCGCGCCGGGACCAGCGACGACGTCGCGCAGGACATGCGGCACGGGCTGGAGATCATCGGGGCGCGGGCCGAGGCGCTCTCGCGCTTCATGGGAGCATACGCCCGGCTGGCTCGGCTCCCCGCACCACAGCGACGCCCGGTGCGCATCGACGAGTTGGTGTCGCGCGTGGCGGCCGTGGAGACGCGCCTCCCCGTTCGCGTGGAGCCCGGCCCCGCCACGACCGTCAGCGCCGACGCCGACCAGCTGGAGCAGGCGCTCATCAACCTGGTGCGCAACGCCGCCGACGCCTCGCTCGAGACCGGCGGCGGCGTGGCACTCACCTGGCGGGTGGATGGCGACCGCGTGCACCTCGAGGTGCGCGACGAGGGGCTGGGGCTTTCGGGCACGGCCAACCTCTTCGTCCCCTTCTTCACGACCAAGCCGCAAGGGACGGGGATCGGCCTGGTGCTGGCGCGCCAGATCGCCGAGGGGCACGGCGGCGGGGTGACGCTCGAGAACCGCGAGGACCGTCGCGGCTGCGTGGCGACGCTCACCCTCCCCGCATCCTCACGGTAGGCGTCGGGCCGGTCGGTGGCGCGCCGGTGGGCGCGGCGCGTCGCCCCCCTCGCGCAGCGGCGAGGCGCGGTGCAGCGTAGTGCAACGCGGGCCGGCCCCCGTTCCCCCTTCCCCCGTGGCCCGCCAGCCGCACCCTTCGTCCGGAGGATCGCATGCCGCATCGTCTCTCCGTCCTTGGCGCGATGGCGCTCGTTGCCATCTCCGCCGTTCCCGCCCTCGCGCAACCCTCGCGTGATCGCCTGACCCTGGAGCAGTACCTGGACTGGGAGGACGTGCAGTCGCCGCGCCTCTCTCCCGACGGGAAGCAGGTGATCTACACG
>CAZVDJ010000996.1:0-1642 GCA_964626245.1 uncultured Gemmatimonadaceae bacterium | reverse complement strand
GGCCCCCATCGCCACGCCTCGCCCCGCGCCGGCGCCCCCGACACCTGCGGCACACTCGGCATCGTGCGGCTACTGCGGCAGCGGGCTTCCCGAGGGGCGACGCGTGACGTTCTGCCCGGCGTGCGGCCACAACCTCACCGTGCAGCACTGCCCCGCGTGCGCCACGGAGCTCGAGGTGGGGTGGAAGTTCTGCATCACCTGCGGTCGACAGGTGGGAGCTGGCCCGACGGGCTGACTTTGCGCGGCTGACGGGTATCAGGACGGGACGGGTGACACTTTCGCGCCCGCGCCTCTCGTAGTGACCGAGCCCATGTCCCACGCCGCACCCGATCGACCCTCCGCCATTGCGCGGCATGCCGCTCGGCCCACATCGCCGCGACGCCCCCAGGCGCCAAGTCGCCAGCGCTTTCGCCGATCGGCGACCCGGCTCACGAGGGTGGCGGCGCCGGCGATGCTGGCAGTGCTGGCGGGCACCATCGGCGCGTGCGGGCGTCGGTCCAGCACGGTCGTGGTGGCCGCAACCCCTGCCTCGGCTGCAGACACCAACACGCCCGCCAGTGGCAATCGCGGCTCCGGCGCGCGCGACGCCGGGTGGCGACTCGACACGCGCGAGCACGTCGATCTCTGGCTGCACGGCTTCGCACTCCTCACCGACGACGCCTCGCTCGTCCCCTACTTCCGTCCCGGCTACCGCGCCGCGCTGTCGTCGGTGCGCCCCGCGGCCGGCGGGACGTTCGAGGCCAATCGCGCCCAGCTGCAGCAGCGCCTGTCCAGCACGCCGTCGCTGGTGTCGGCGCAGTTCCTGGCGCTGTACTTCGCCTCGTGGGACGACATGCGGCGCGGTGTCGAGCGCTTTCTCCGCGACCAGGGGGAAGTGCGCGCCGCCCGCACGCAGGAGGAGCTGCGGATGTACGCGACCATCCGCACCTACTTCCCGGGGGCCGACGATCGCGAGTGGCTGCGGCTCTTCGTGCAGGGGCTGGACGACGAGCGCTCGCGCTTCTTCCGCGGCTGGTGGCTGCAGGAGCAGCAGAGGCGCGCCGACGTGCGGGCCACGATCGAGCGGCTGTGGACGCAGCCGTATGGCGGTGCCTTTTCCCGCTTCATGCGCAACAGCATGCAGCGCGAGGGGGTCGTCCTCCTGTCGCTCGTGCTGGGGGGCGAGGGGCGCACGCTCGCCGTGGGCGGGCGCGACAACTTCGTGACCGTCACGTTTCCCGCAGCAACTGCCGACGCCGCGCAGGCGCTGTACGTCGTGGCCCACGAGGTGGTGGGGACGGTGGCCAACGCCGCGGTGCGCGACAACGCATCGGCCGCCGACGAGCGAAGCGGCGACGCGGCCCGGTGGCAGACGCTGGCCGCGGTGCGCGGCGGCGCGATGCTCCTGCAAAGAGCCGCCCCCGACCTGCTGGCCGGATACCAGCGATATTACCTCTCGCTGGCGCGCGCCACGGTGCCCGCTGGCGACGCCTCGGCGGCATTCGCCGCCACCTTTCCCCTCCCCGAGCGCATCGCGACGGCGCTGGACCGCCAGATCGAGATGGTGCTGGCGGGGATCTGAGGTTGACCGCTGCGCGAACCGCGACTCCGGACCTGACGCTGGCCGCACATGACTGATCCGTCCTCCCCCAACTCCAACTCC
>CAZVDJ010000995.1:0-1647 GCA_964626245.1 uncultured Gemmatimonadaceae bacterium | reverse complement strand
CGTGACCTCACCTGCGCCTAACGCGCTGACCAGCCCGCCCGCAGACACCGAGGCGATGGAGGCGTCGGAGCTGCTCCAGACGATCGGCGCCCCGGGCAATGAACTCCCGGTCGCGGAGGCGGCGACGGCGACGAGCTGCACCGAGCTCCCGATGAGTACCGGGCTGGTTGGGGTGTTCGTGACCACGACCGTGGCGACGGCTGGTGGCGGGGGTGGGGTGACCGTCTCGCTCCCGCCTCCGCAGGAGACGATGGCTCCGCACAGGAGCAGACGCCGGATGGGGTTGAACCAGGATGACAAGGGAATGGTCTCCGGGATTGTCGCAGCATTCAAGGTGCAGGGGTGACCGCGTCGCCGCCGCATCCATCGGGCGATGGGCACGGCGGGGCAGCGCCTGGCCGTCGCAGGGCGCGTATGCTCGCCGCATCGTCAGCCCCCGATTCGGCGCTGCCGCAGGAACGACTGGACGAGCGCCGATACGGTGGAGGCGTACAAAACGCCCGCGGCAACAAGCACGAACTGCAGCACCGGATCCGCCGAGACCAGCCCGAGCATCGAGGGGCGATAGCACTGCACGCTTCCGCCGGAGGTTCCCAGGCGCAGGGAGCGACCCGTTGCCTCAACGACCACGCGCATGGGCCCCGTGGGACCGACGCGTATCGTACCCCAGCCATCCGCCACGCTGGAGAACTCCTCACACGTTCGCGTGCCGACGACGGAAACATGGTCGCCCAGGTGCAAGCCGACTTCCACGACCGGGACTCGAGTGCCCCCGAAGAAACTCTTGGCAGCGCCGGTCGCCGTCCCCGAGATGAGTCGCTCCTCCCGACCCGGGCCTGGGAACTGACCGATCGTGGCCGCGGCACGGAACACGAGGGTGCGTGAGGAGAGCGAATCTCTCGCTGGGGTGAGGAAGAAGCGGCTTCGCGCGATCAGCTGCGTGCCGTCGTCGCGCTTGAGTTGCGCCGCCGCGAATGAGTCGCCGCGAGCCAGCACCTCGAGGCGGAACTTCCCGAGTTCTGCGCGGGTGAGCGTCACGGTCGCCCCGGAGCCAAGGTGGATCTCTCCCGAGAAGACCATCACTGAGTCATCGACCTGCACGCTGTCTCCTTCGGAGCGCCAACCGAGACTCGAGAACGGCAATGCACTCTCACCGCCGATCGCCAGTTCAAGTCGTTCGGTCTCGGTATCCAACCGGAAGAATGCCTCGGGCACGAGCAGGTACAGCAGCCAACCCATAACGCCCGCGCAGACATTCAGGACAAGGAACGCCCGGAACGACGACGTGCCAGCGCGGCGGGACGAGGGCCGCCGTGTCTCTGCAGCTTCTTCCGCGCCTCCCAACACGAATGCCTCAGCGCCTCCGCACGCGGAACTCGCGGGGGACCCGCTCGAATCCATTCCGCCAGATCAGCACGTAGCTGCTCTCCTCATCATTGCTGGGCTGGAGAGCGCACACCGTGTTGAACAGGAGCGGAGAGGCGATGGGGGCCCTTTCGCATCGTCGCTCGCCGGACCGTCCGCTGGGATCGACGAGAATGGTGGAGGCGCTGCCCTCGCTGACGTTCACCATGAGGAAGAGCGAGTCGCTGGCCACGTCGGCGTCCCAGCTCGCAGGCAGCATCGCGCGTCCCTCACTCGACAGGC
>CAZVDJ010000994.1:0-1655 GCA_964626245.1 uncultured Gemmatimonadaceae bacterium | reverse complement strand
GGCGCGAAGTGGGGGAGAAGGCACGCCGCGGCGGGCACGGCGGGATGGACTAGGTGATGGCGTACCGCCTGGTGCAGCGCCTGCGCGAGGGGCTCGTCCCCGACTTCGACGTCTACGACGCGGCGGCGTGGTCCGCGCCATGGCCGCTGAGCGAGCAGTCGGTGGCCAAGGGGAGCGCGCCGGTCAAGTTCCCGGACTTCACGCGCGGCGAGTGGCGGCGGGAGCGCGCGGTGCTGTAGGGCCCCCCTACACGTCGCAGATCTTCACCCCCTGCTCCAGCGACACCAGCGGCTCACGCACCGGGATGAATTCCTGCCCGATGTAGCCGGTGTACCCCAGGTCGGCGATGGCTCGCATGATCGCCGGATACTGCAGCTCCTGCGAGTCGTCGATCTCGTGCCGCCCCGGGACGCCGGCCGTATGGAAGTGCCCGATGGCGCTGAAGTGATCACGGATGGTGCGGATGACGTCGCCCTCCATGATCTGCATGTGGTAGATGTCGTAGAGCAGCTTGAAGCGCGGGCTCCCGACCTGCCTGACGAGTTCGGCCCCCCACGGCGTGCGGTCGCACATGTAGTCCTTGTGGTCGACCTTGGAGTTGAGCAGTTCCATGCACACCGTCACGCCCAGCCGCTCCGCCAGCGGCGTGATGCGCTTGAGCCCAGTGACGCAGTTGGCCAGCCCCTCGCCGTCCGACATCCCGGCGCGGTTCCCCGAGAAGACGATCATGTTCGGCAGCCCCGCCGCGGCCACCAGCGGGAGGAGCCGCTCCGACTCGGCGACCAACCGGTCGTGCTCGCTTGGACGGTTGAAGCCGACGGGAATGGTCGACGGACCGTTGGCCATGGCGCAGGTGAGTCCGTGCGCCTTGACCGTCGGCCAGTCCTTCTCGCTGAGCAGCTCGACCGACAGGAGCCCGATGCGCTTGGCGGCGGCGCACAACTCGTCGAGCGGAATCCTCGAGTAGCACCATTGGCAGACGCTCTGCCTGAGCCGGCCGGCGCCGGGGAGCGGCCGCAACGCGGCCAGGGCGGGCCCCGTCATCGCGCCTAACGGCGATGCAGCAGCCGAGCCCGCGACAATGGCGCCCCCGATCGACTTGATGGCGTCGCGCCGGCTGCGCCCCCCCGGCCTCATAGCGCGCTCAACGCCTTGAACGACGTCGCGATCGACCCGAAGGCGTCCTTGGGGTTGTCGTGCTCCACGAAGTAGTGCGCGATCCCCGCCTGTGAGGCCTGCGCCACGTACCTGGCGAAGGGAATGGCGCCGCTCCCCACCTCGGTCATCGTGCCGTCGGTCTTCATGTCCTTCACGTGCACCAGCGGGAAGCGCCCCGGGTGCCGGGCGAAGTAGTCGAGCGGGTCGCGCTTGGCCTTGTTGGTCCAGAAGAGGTCCATCTCAAACTGCACGAGTGACTTGTCGCAGCGCGCCAGCAGGAGGTCAAAGGGGACCTCGCCGCCCACTGTCTCGAACTCGAAGTCGTGGTTGTGGTATGCGAACTGGATGCCGCGCTTGCGGCTGGCGGCGGCCCAGGTGTTGAACGAGTCCGCCAGCCGCTTGTAGTTGTCGAGCGTCCGGTCCTTGGCCTCGAGGTACGGCACCACCACGAACTTGTGCCCCACCGCCTCGACGGTGTCGAGCGTCCGGCCGGCGTC
>CAZVDJ010000993.1:0-1656 GCA_964626245.1 uncultured Gemmatimonadaceae bacterium | reverse complement strand
AACGTCATCTCGATCACCGACGGCCAGATCTTCCTCGAGACCGACCTCTTCTTCGCCAACATCCGTCCGGCGATCAACGCCGGCATCTCGGTGTCGCGCGTGGGCGGCTCGGCGCAGATCAAGGCGATGCGCTCCGTGGCCGGGCGCCTGCGCCTGGACCTGGCGCAGTACCGCGAGCTGGAGGCGTTTGCGGCCTTTGCCTCGGACCTCGACGCGGCGACCAAGCGCCAGCTGGATCGCGGCGCGCGCACGGTGGAGGTGCTCAAGCAGCCGCAGTACGCGCCCATGCCCGTGGAGCAGCAGGTGATGATCATCTACGCGGTCTCCAACGGCTTCCTCGACGATGTCGCGGTGGCCAGGGTGCGCGAGTGGGAGCGCGGCTTCCTGGCGTTCATGGCGGCGCAGTACCCGCAGGTGGGCGACGCGATCCGCAAGGAGAAGGTCCTGTCGAAGGACACCGAGGCCGCCCTCAAGCAGGGGATCGACGCCTACAAGAAGGTTGCGAAGTGACCGCGGTGTCCCCTCGTCCTCTCGTCCTCTCGTCTTCCCGTCCTCTGACGTTCCATGGCTAAAGGAAGAGAACTGAAGGCGCGCATCAAGTCGACCGAGAACACCCGGAAGATCACGCGCACCCTGGAGATGGTGTCGACGTCGAAGATGAAGCGCGCGCAGGACCGGGTGCAGGCGGCCCGCCCCTATGCCAACGCGCTTGCCGACGTCATCTCCTCGCTCTATTCCCCCGACCTGGCCGAGCGCTTTCCGCTGCTTCGCCAGCCGGCCAGGCCGCGCACCGCCGCGGTGATCCTCCTCAATTCCAATCGCGGCCTGGCGGGCGCGTTCAACTCCAACCTCATCAAGGAGACGCGGGCGCTGCTGCAGCGACTGCGCGCCGAGGGGGTTGAACCCGAGCTGCACATTTCCGGGCGCAAGGGGATCGGCTTCTTCCGCTACCTGGGGCAGCCGCTCGCCAGCGCCCGCACCGACATCAGCGACCGGCCCACCGCGGACGACGCGGCGTCGCTGGTGGACAGCCTGATGCAGCGCTTCATCGACGGCTCGCTGGACGCGGTGTACGTCGTGTACGCGGCGTACAAGTCGGCGCTGTCGTGCCCGCCCACGGCCGAGCAGGTGCTTCCGGTGGTCCCCCCCAAGCGCTCGGGGGCGGCGCCCGACTACCTGCTCTATCCCTCGGCGGAGGAGATCCTCACCGAGCTGCTGCCGTCCTACGTGCGGAACACCGTGTACCGCACGCTCGTGGAGACGGCGGCTGCCGAGCACATTGCGCGACGCACCGCCATGAAGAACGCCACCGACAACGCGACGGAGTTGCTGTCGGTGTACCGACGCACGTACAACCGCGCCCGACAGGCGCAAATCACGCAGGAAATCGCGGAAATCGTGGGCGGCGCCGCGGCACTCGAGTAACGGCAGTCGGGAGACGGGAGACGGGGGACGGGAGTGTCGCGCTGTCGCGCTCCAGGTCCACCCGACGCCGGATCCCGCGCCACGCGCCAAACCGCCCAGAACGCCGCCGCCCTCCCGTCTCCCGTCTCCCGTCCCCCGTCTCCCCCGACCGCGAGCCCAGGCCCCGGGCCTTCTCCGACTGCGTGAGCGGCGCCGCCAGGGGCGCCCCGTCGAGGGTGGGGAGGTACGGTC
>CAZVDJ010000992.1:0-1658 GCA_964626245.1 uncultured Gemmatimonadaceae bacterium | reverse complement strand
CCGATTCCAACTCACCGTCGCGCCAACGGATGCGCCCGCGCAGCTCCAGTGCCTCGGCAACTGCGACCTCCATCCCCGACTCGTCCGGCAGGGCCAGCACCGCTTCCACGCAGTCCAGGGCGGCGCCCGTGTTTCCTCCCTCCAGGTGCGTGCGCCCCACCCCCATCAGCAGCTGCGCGATCGACCACGCCGGGACGTCCGGCGTGAGCGAGTGAAGGCCGCGCTCGTAGAGGTCGCGCGCGGCCTGCAGCTGGCCGCGCGCCTCCGCCAGACGCCCCTGATCCAGGAGCGCCTCGAGGGAGGCGAGAGGGGGAACGGCGTCCATCAAGCGGCGTGAAGTGTGTCGGGAGACAACTATATCAGCAGGACGAGCGAGCGCAGCGCGGCGTGACGCCCAAGGCACGACGTGACTTCCGCGTGTTGACAGGGCATCCGTTCGCTGGGATGATATGCGGCCGCTCGGACGCCGGAGGCGGCCGCGGACCCCCAGCCCCGCACGACCGCCTCCCCCTCCTCCCCCTTCTCCCCCTTTGGCCTCGGCAGAGGCTCCTCGTTGCCCGCGTTCGGGCGAGCGCGTGCGTTTCCCCCCACTCTCCTCCACGGAGGTCGTGATGCACAACAGTCGTCGAACATCAGGTCGATGGACCTGGGGAATCGGTGCGTCCCTCGCGATGCTCATCGCGTCGGCGCCCGCACTCCTCGGGGCACAGCAGGCGCAGGGCACCATTCGCGGCCGAGTGACCAGCTCGGGCTCAGGGCAAGGTCTTGGCAACGCACAGGTCTTCGTGGCCGGGACGTCACTGGGCGGGCTCACCGGGGCCGACGGGTCCTACAGCATCGCAGCCGTCCCGGCCGGGGCGCAGGTGGTGCGGGTGCGCCTCATCGGCTACCAGCCCACGGAAAAGCCGGTGACGGTGACCGGTGGCGGGAGCGTGACGCTCGACTTCACCCTCACGCAGAGCGCCATCTCGCTGGACGAGGTGGTGGTGACAGGGACCGGCGGCTCGGCCCGCAAGCGCGAGGTAGGGAACTCGATCGGGCAGATCAAGGTCTCCGAGACACCCGAGGTCCCCACCAACGTCTCCAACATGCTGGCCGGACGACTGGCCGGCGTCACGGTGGGCGGTGGGACGGGCAACTCCGGCGGTGGCGCGGCGATCCGCCTGCGCGGTACCACCTCCGTCGCCCTCACCAACCAGCCGCTGATCTTCATCGACGGCGTGCGCACGCGCTCCGATGAGTATCCGCGCAACGGCATCTTCACTGGAACGACGCAGCGTGGCGCCAACGTCTATGGCAGCCCGCTGAACGACATCAACCCCGACGACATCGAGCGCATCGAGGTGGTGAAGGGCGCCGCCGCGGCGACACTCTACGGCACCGATGCCGCGGCCGGCGTGATCCAGATCTTCACCAAGCGCGGCGCCTCCGGCGCGGCGAAGTGGAACGTCACCGCCAACACCGGCTTCAGCTCGCTGCAGAAGTTCGGCACCGACTCGGCGCCGCTCCTGTTCATGGATCCGTTCCTGCGCAACAGCACCACCAACCGGAAGGGCGAGACGGAGGAGCGCTTCGGCCCCGAGAACTACGCCATGCGCTACGGTACGGCGGTGCAGGTGTCGGGTGGGCAGGGGGACAACCTGCGCTACCTGCTGTCC
>CAZVDJ010000991.1:0-1666 GCA_964626245.1 uncultured Gemmatimonadaceae bacterium | reverse complement strand
CCGTTCTCTCGGTGGTCTGGCGTCAATGGCGCGTCCTCGGGGCGGCCACGGTCAGCGCGCCCCCGTCCGCGCGTTCTGGCAGGGCTCGATCGGAAGCGTCCGGCGGCGCGCGTACACTCATCGATCCTGAGGCGCTCGTGCTCGTTTCGCTCCTCTTGCTCGACGACGAGCGGCGACTGGCCGACCTGCTCCGCGACTGGACGATCCGCAATTCCGACCTGCTCAGCGTGCAGCGCGTGAAGAACCTGGCCGCGCAGTATCCTGACCAAGTGCAGCCGACGGTGGATCCCCGCATCGCCTGGTTTGCGGGCATTGCCATGATGGCAGGAAAGGACGTTCGCTGGCGGTCGCTTGCGCCGGCGGGGGGAGGGCGGACCGAGGCAGCGGGACTGGGTGAGCTGACGGTGAGCGGCGGTGAGTTCGAACCTGCCGCGTTGCGCTCCACGGGTCGTGCGCGCGCGCCCCATGCGTCGACAAGGTCTCGGGCGACCCGGGCGACGAATACGGACCCTGTGGCGTTGCTGCTGCGGCTGCGACTTGGCCTGGGCGTAGGCGTGAAGGCCGATGTCATCGCGTTCCTGCTGGGCCGGGTCGCGTCCTGGCAGACTGTGCGTGAGATCGCGGAGGCGACCGCCTACACCTCGGCTGCAGTGCGACGCGCCGTCGATGATCTCGCCGCCGCGCGCTTCATCGCGTCACGTGACGCCCAGCCAGCGAGCTATCGCGCCAGCGCTGGCGCGTGGGGCGCGCTCCTCGCGCTCGAGACTCCGCTCCCTCGATGGGGAAGTTGGCAGGAGCGCTTTGTCTTTACGTCCGCGATGCTGCAGTGGGAGCGCTCGTCGCGCGATCGCCCGTTGAGCGCGTATGCCTTTGGCGTGCAGGGACGGGAAATGCTCCAGCGCCATCGCGTGGCATTCGAACGGGACCAGATCGCGACGTGGAGCGCGCACACCCGGGTGGACGACTGGGGAGCGTTCGTGCAGCGGACGGTGCGTGCCCTGGCGGAGTGGATCGAAGACGAGGCATGACCACCACCTGGACCGTCCACCGCACCGGCCACCCCCGCTTACCCTTCCGCGTCGCCGTGGAGCGGGACGGGCGCACCGTGCTGGCCGTGCGCGCGGCCGCCGCCTGGCCGGGGCCGGGACAACAGGTCTTCTGCCTGCGCGAGGATGGCTCCGATCCGGACGGCGACATGACACTCGTGGAGCGCGTCCCCGTGGTCAGCTGTACGCAGCTCGGCCGCAAGCTGGCGGTCGTCCTCGACCGGCCGATGCGCAAGCGCTGCGAGTTCCTCTTCGTCGCCAAACCCTATCGCGACCGTCCGGGAACGTACGAGCAGGTCTTCTTTCGCACCGAGGCCGGGATCCGTTCCCACCGCTCGCGCTCGCGCCTCGAGGTCCGCGGCGGCGACGCCGAGCTGCAGCTGGTGATCGACAGCGGCGAGCGATATGCGTGGCGCTTTCCGGGGGCCACGGCCACCACGCGCAGGCTTCCTGCGGGCGACTACGCGCTCCTCGCTGGCGAGCGCATCGTCGCCGTGGTGGAGCGCAAGTCGTTCGACAACCTGCTCGGCGACCTGGGCGCCATCCAGGCGTTGCATCATGCGCTCGCGCACCTTGGGCAGTACCCGTGGAGTGCGCTGGTGGTGGAGGCGCAGTACGCC
>CAZVDJ010000990.1:0-1668 GCA_964626245.1 uncultured Gemmatimonadaceae bacterium | reverse complement strand
GTGTGTCGGAAGCCGCAGCTGCCCCCAATCGCCCGGATGGGGGCACGCGGCAGGGAGCGGGACTGACGCTCGTTCGGGGCGACTACGAGCCGCGCGCGAACGGGGGCGGGATGGCGGCCGCCGCGAATGGAGGGGCCGTTGCGGTCGCCGAACCCATTCCCGAGCGAATCGCGCGTCCCACTCCAGCCTCGTCTCGGGCTGTCGACGCCGCGACGCAGGGTGCCCCGGCGGCCCGGGTAGGGTTGGTGATCAACCAACTCGTGGAGCGCTGGGACGACATCGTGGCGCAGGTCCGGCGCGAACGCCCCATCGTGGGAACGCTGCTGGAGCGTGCCATTCCGACGGCCGTGACGGCGGGTGGGGTGGTGACACTCCAGGTCGAGGAGATGGGGGCGTTCGAGAACCTGGCGGCAAAGACGCGTGAGCTGACCACCGCCCTGGCGCTGCACATCGATTCCCTGTCGCGGGTCCAGCTCCTTCCGCCGGAGTCGGCGCGCGCGGCTGGGCCGCAGCGCATGACGGCGGAATCGATCAAGTCCGAGACGCTGCAGGCCTTGCGTAAGAAGGACCCCGTGTTGGCGGCGGCCATTGATGAACTCGACCTCGACCTGGTGGGCTAGGCCGCAGCGCACCGCGCCAGGAACCCGCCCCGGCAGACCGCTGGGATCCTGCGTGAAGTGCGCGGTGTAAACGAAAGCCAAACATCATCTTCCCCTCGCGACATGGCGGACATCTTCAAGATCCTTCAGCAAGCGCAGCAGATGCAGTCCAAGATGCAGGAGATGCAGGACGAGCTGACGCAGCGCTCGGTGACGGGGACGGCCGGCGGCGGCATGGTCACCGTGGAAGCCGACGGCAAGGGGACGGTCCGCAAGGTCAAGATCGACCCGGCCGCCGTGAACCCGGCCGACGTCGAGATGCTCGAGGACCTGATCGTCGTGGCGGTCTCCGAGGCGCAGAAGAAGGCGGGCGAGCTGGCGCAGGCCGAGATGGGGAAGCTGGCCGGCGGCCTGAACCTTCCCTTCAAGCTGCCGTTCTGACGGTGTCGGCGATCGACGACCTCGCCGCCGAGCTGTCGCGCCTCCCGGGGATCGGCCGCAAGACTGCCCTCCGCCTTACCTACCACCTGCTCAAGCAGCCCCGCGAGCGCAGCCTCAAACTGGCGCACGCGCTCGAGACGCTGGCCGAGCGGGTGCACCCGTGTCCCACCTGCTACAACCTCACGGAAGACACCGAGTGCTCGATTTGCCGCGACCCAAGACGTGACGCGGGGGTGATCTGCGCCGTCGAAGAGGCGTCGGACATCGGGGCAATCGAGCGCGCGGGCGAATTCCGGGGGCGGTATCACGTCCTCGGGGGGCGACTGTCGCCGCTGGACGGCGTTGGCCCCGAAGACCTCACCGTTGAAGCTCTCGCCCGCCGGGTAGCCGGAGGGGAGGTACAGGAAGTGATCGTGGCGACCAATCCCAGCGTCGAAGGCGAAGCGACGGCGCTGTACCTGCAGCAGCTGCTGGCCCCGCACGCGGTGCGCGTCACGCGCATCGCGCGTGGCCTCCCCGTGGGCGGCGACCTGGAGTACGCCGACGGCATCACCATCGCGCAGGCGCTGGCGGCGCGCCGGGAGATGGTGTGATGCGTAGGGAGTCCTGGCTGTCGATGGGAGTGCTG
>CAZVDJ010000989.1:0-1676 GCA_964626245.1 uncultured Gemmatimonadaceae bacterium | reverse complement strand
TCGGTGAACTCCAGCGGGAGCACCCCCATGCCCACCAGGTTGGAGCGGTGGATGCGCTCGAAGGACTCGGCGATTACCGCGCGCACCCCCAGCAACGCCGTCCCCTTGGCCGCCCAGTCGCGCGACGACCCCGTCCCGTACTCCTTGCCGGCGATGATGATCAGTGGCGTGCCGGCGCTCCGGTAGCCCTCGCTCGCCTCGAAGAACGAGGTGGGCGGCGCGCCGGGGGCGGTGCGCGTCCACCATCCCTCCAGTCCCGGCGTCAGGTCGTTCTTGAGGCGGATGTTGGCAAAGGTGCCGCGCATCATCACCTCGTGGTTGCCGCGCCGGGCCCCGTACGAGTTGAAGTCCTTCTTGGCCACACCTGACGACAGGAGCCATTGCCCGGCCGGGCTCTTCTCGGCGATGGACCCCGCCGGGGAGATGTGGTCGGTCGTGATCGAGTCGCCGAACATCCCCAGCACGCGCGCGCCGGTGATCGCCTGCACGCCCGGCGGCGTCATCGTCATGCCGGCGAAGTATGGCGGGTGCTTCACGTAGGTCGACTGGTCGTCCCACGCGTACCGGTCCCCGGTGGGGATGCGGATCGCCTGCCACTGCGCGTCCCCGGCAAAGACGTCGCCGTACTCCTTCTTGAACTGCTCGCGCTTCACCGAGGCTAGCACGACGTCCTCCACTTCCTTGGGCGAGGGCCAGATCTCGCGCAGGAAGACCGGGCCGTCGCTCCCCACGCCGATCGGTTCGCGCTCGAAGTCGATGTCTATGCGCCCGGCCAGCGCGTACGCCACCACCAGCGGCGGCGAGGCCAGGTAGTTGAAGCGCGTCTGCGGGTTCACGCGCCCCTCGAAGTTGCGGTTCCCCGACAGCACGGCGGCCACCGTGAGCTTTCCCTCGTCGATCGCCTTGGAGATCGGCTCGGGGAGCGGCCCCGAGTTGCCGATGCAGGTGGTGCAGCCGTAGCCCACGATCTGGAAGCCTAACGCGTCCAGCGCGGGCTGCACCCCCGCCTTGTCGAAGTAGTCGCGCACGACCTTGGAGCCGGGCGCGAGCGACGTCTTGACCCACGGCTTGCTGCGCAGCCCCCGGGCGGTCGCCTTCTGCGCCAGCAGCCCCGCCGCGAGCATCACGCTGGGGTTGGAGGTGTTGGTGCACGACGTGATGGCCGCGATCACCACGGCGCCATCCTTCAGCGCGAACGACTCGCCGCGCCACTCGCACGCCACGCCGGCCGACTCGTGCGTCGGCCCCTCGGCCTCCATCACGGCGACCGCCGACTCCGTCTTCGCCCTGGCCGCCGCCATCTGCTCGCGATGGGCACGCAGCGACTCGCCGTAGTTGGCCTTGACCTGCGTGAGCGGGATGCGATCCTGCGGACGCTTGGGGCCGGCGAGCGAGGGCACCACCGTGGACAGGTCGAGTTCGAGCGTGTCGGTGTACACCGGGTCGGCCATCCCGTCCTCGCGGAACAGCCCCTGCGCCTTGCAGTAGGCCTCCACCAGCTGCACCTGCTCCTCGCTGCGCCCCGACAGCCGCAAGTACTTGAGCGTCTCGTGGTCCACCGGGAAGAAGCCCATCGTGGCGCCGTACTCGGGGGCCATGTTGGCGATGGTGGCCCGGTCGGCCAGCGCCAGCGACGACAGCCCGTCGCCGAAGTACTCGACGAACTTTCCCACGAC
>CAZVDJ010000988.1:224-1680 GCA_964626245.1 uncultured Gemmatimonadaceae bacterium | reverse complement strand
AGCGGCCGCTGCCGTCTGGTGCGCTGCTGCCGTAGCCCGGCCGCCTCGCGAGGCGTGCAGACTCTCGCGGCCGCCCTCCGCCGCGGGGGAGTGGGCCACCAGGGTCCCCGGCGGCCGAGGACTCAGCCGGCGTCGGTGGTGACCCGGAGCCCGCCCCGCCGCAGCGCGGCGGTCGCCTCCGGCAGCTGCGCCTCGCGCACGAGCAGCACGTCGGTATCGAAGGTGGAGACGGCGAGGATCGGGATTCCCGCCGCCGCGAGCGGCGCGGTGATGCGCGCCAGCACGCCCACCACGGAGAAGTCGAGCGGTCCCTCCACTGCCAGCGCCACGAAGCCACGCTCGGCGCGCACGTGGGCCGGCACGCGCGAGGACTCGCAGATGACCGAGGTCTCCGCGCGCGTGCAGCTGACGGAGACGAAGTCCCGCGACCAGGAGGCCCAGTGCGGCCACCCCGCCCCGGGTTCAAGGCGCGCCACCGCGTAGCGTCCCGGGAGGGCCCGCAGGTGCAACGTCACGCGACGCCCAGCAGCGCGCGGATCTGCCGCAGGTGCCGCCGCTCGTGGTCGGCGATCATCAGGACCCACTCGTACAGGTTCAGCGTCCCCAACCGGGGGTGAGGAAAGCTCACCGTCGCCAGCGCGTAGCCGTCGGCCTCCTGCGCCCAGGCGTGCAGCCCCGCGCGCGACTCCGCCAGACGCGCGCGCACCGCGGCGCGATCGGGGACATCGGCGGGGACGACGAAGTCCGGCGCCACGAACTTCGTGCGTCCCTCCACGAGACCGGTGTGGTCGAGCGCGCCCAGCAGGGAGCCCGTCTCCGTCTCCTGCGCGAGCCCCTCGGCGCGCGCGTTGCGCAGCGTGCGGAAGAGCGCGCGCAGCGACGACTGCTCCACCAGGTGCAAGTGCGCCAGGTGCTGCGACACGCTCCAGCCGCCATCGGGACCGGGCGCGGACCAGCGAGCATCGTCCACGGCGTCGACGACGGCCAGCAACTCGCCGCGGACCTGGTCGGCGTGCGCCAGCAGCTCGGAAAGTCTGGGATGCATGCGAGTGAAGGGCTTGGGAAGTCGGCGGGGTGGCCGCACGTCGGGAGCGGCACCTGCGGGGCACCGCCGCGTGATGAGGGAAACGCTGGCACCGCCGCCGGGAATCTATGCAACTTCTTCGCGCGGCACTCCTCTAGGTTGCGCATCAGGCGTCGGCGGCGCGTCGCAGTCCATGCCGGCGAGTTCCGGATCACCCCCACCTGCACGTGCACCGCCCTACCGCCTTCGTCCCCAAGCTCGTCACCACGCTGCGCACGTACGACCGCCAGCAGTTCGTCGCCGACCTCACCGCCGGGACGATCGTTGGCATCGTCGCGCTCCCGCTGGCCATCGCCTTTGCCATCGCCAGCGGCGTGACCCCCGAGCGCGGGCTCTACACCGCCATCGTCGCCGGCTTCCTGATCTCCGCGC
>CAZVDJ010000988.1:0-214 GCA_964626245.1 uncultured Gemmatimonadaceae bacterium | reverse complement strand
GGAGTACGGGCTTCCGGGGCTCACCGCCGCCACGCTCATGGCCGGCGTCATGCTGGTGGCGATGGGGTTCGCGCGACTGGGCGTCATCATCAAGTTCATTCCGCAGCCGCTCATCACCGGCTTCACGAGCGGCATCGCCGTGATCATCGCCGCGGGGCAGGTGAAGGACTTCCTGGGGCTGCGAATGGGGGCCGTCCCGGCCGACTTCGTGGAG
>CAZVDJ010000987.1:0-1686 GCA_964626245.1 uncultured Gemmatimonadaceae bacterium | reverse complement strand
CATGCGCCGCGACGTCCCGCTCTCGGTCCCGCTCTCGGCGCCCGCCACGGCGACGGCCACGCGCGGCGACAGCGCGGGCGGACCGGTGGCGCCCGGCGCCCTCACCGGGCAGACCACCGTCGTGCCGCACGGCCCGTCCAACGCGCTGCTCATCCGCACCGCGCCGCCAAACTTTCCGTTGCTGCAGGAGACGATCCAGGCGCTGGATGCCCGCCCCGCGCAGGTGCTGCTCGAGGTCCTCGTGGCCGAGGTGACACTGGGGACCGGGACCGAGTTCGGCGTCGACTGGCGCAGCGCGGGCGGGAGCACGACGATCTCGTCCGGCAACCCCGACGCGGCCGACTCGTCGTCGCTCCGCGACTTCGCGGTGCGCGTGGTGACGCTGCGCAACGCCAACGTGCGGGCCATCCTGCGAGCCCTGGCCACGCGCTCGCAGGTGCGCATCCTCTCCACACCGTCCATCCTGGCCGCCAACAACCGCGAGTCACGCATCCTGGTGGGGAGCCGCGTCCCCTTCATCGCCTCCACTCGGCTGGGGAACGACGTGGCGATCGATCGCACGGTGCAGTTCGAGGAAGTGGGGACGCAGCTCACGATCATCCCGACGATCAATGACGACGACTACGTGAGCGTGCAGATCCTGCAGGAGGTGAGCTCGCTCACCACGCAGACGATCCAGTCGGCGCTCAATGCCCCGGTGATCTCCACGCGCGAGGCGACGACGCGGACCGTGATCCGCGACGGGCAGACCGTGGTGATCGCCGGGCTCATTGGCGACACGCGCGAGGTGATCGAGAGCGGCGTGCCGTTGCTCAAGGACATCCCGATCCTCGGGGCGCTCTTCCGGCGGCGCAGCACGGCGCGCAACCGGAGCGAGGTGGCGATCTTCGTCACCCCCTACATCGTGCGCTCCGACGCCGACGCCGACACCATCCGGGAACGCGTGCGCGATCGCATCAACAACGCGCAGCCGGGAACGCTCGACACGCTCTCCACGCTGCCGCGGAAGAAGCCGTGAGCCTGGGACGGGAGGCGGGAGACCCGGGACGGGCGATGGTGGGGAGCGACGCGCTGCGGGCGGCGGCCAGCGGGGTGCTCGCCTTGCAACTGCCGGCGAGGTACCTGGAGGAACAGCAGCTGATCCCGCTCGAGGTCGCGGGAGACGGGACACTCGTCGTCGCGGCGGCGCGCGCGCTGGACGCGACGGTCACCGATGCGCTGGCGGCACGCTTTGGCCGCGCGGTGCGCGTGGTGGATGCCGCACCACAGGACGTGCAGGCGGCGCTGCTCGGGGCCCGCCGCGAGGTGGAGGACGCCGGTGACGCCGCGACGCGAGGCGACGTGACGGCCGGTGCCGACGGCCTGGGCGACCTGCGCGCGCAGGCCCAGGACGCGCCGGTGGTGCAGGTCGTGAACGCGCTTCTGGGCGACGCACTCGCGCGGGGCGCGAGCGACGTGCACGTGGAAAGCACGCGCGACGGGCTGCGCGTGCGGTTGCGGCTGGATGGCGTCCTTCGCGACGTGGCGACCTACCCGGTCGCGTTGCAGCCGGGCGTCCTGTCGCGCCTCAAGCTCCTGGCACAGCTCGACATCGCCGAGCGGCGGCTGCCGCAGGACGGGCGCGCGCGGGTGCGGCTGGGCACGCGCGAGGTGGACCTCCGCGTCTCGACCCTTCCCGCCCTGCAC
>CAZVDJ010000986.1:0-1693 GCA_964626245.1 uncultured Gemmatimonadaceae bacterium | reverse complement strand
GTTGACGATCCGCGCGTGGAGAACGGATCCCTCGACACCCAATCGCCATGCCCGCCTCGTCGCACCGATTTCCTGCCGGCCCACTCCGCGTCGCCCCCATCGCGCTCCTGATGCTCGGCGGGCTCGTGCCGAGCGCCACCACCGGCATGGGAGCGTCGCCCGCGCCGGCGACTGCCTCTCCTCCGTCGGCGCAGTTGCCGCGCGACACGCTCGCCACCGTCCCGGGACGTCCCCCCGCCGACTTCGCGATCGCCCTGGAAGGGGGGGAGGGACGCGCCGTTCCCGGCGACTACTACGTCCTTGCGATCCGCATCGACCGCGCCGGGCGCGGCACCTTCCGCGTGGAACCGAGCCTTCCCGGGAGCGCGGTGGTGAGCGGAACGTTCGACGTGCCCGATTCCGTCGTTCGCCAGCTGCACCGCGCCTCGGCGCGCCTGTGGGTGCCGCGCCCAACCGCCCCGCTTCCCAACCCGGGATCGGTGAACGTGGCCGACCTCGTCCTCACCGGGTACGGCCAGACCGTGAGAATCGGCGATCCGCTGCGTCCCCCGTGGGACAGGGACGCTCGCACGCTCTCTCGCCTCATCCGCCGCACGGTCCCCGATTCGCTCTGGGCGCGAGCCGGACTCCGCTCGTCCTGACCTCTCACGCCCTACGATCATGCCTGCATCACCGTCCCGCACTCGCCGCCTGTTGGTTATCGGCGCCGTCGTGCTCCTGGGCGTGGCTGGGCCCGCGCTCTACCAGATGTTCGCTCCCCTCTGCTGTGCACCGGCCCCCATCGGCATCGAGCGGTGAATGGCCGAGTAGCGGGAGCGCGAGCGATGGCCAGTGAGCCGAAGGAGGCAGCCACAAGAAAGGGCCCGGCCACCGGCCGGGCCCCCTCCCGTCTCCCGTCTCCCGTCTCCCGTCTAGGAAACCACGTTAGGCCGCTGAGGCCGGATCTCCTCGGTGCTCGGCTTGAGTTCCTCCAGCCCCGCCGCCCGCAGGATGGCATTCAGCCTGGGAAGGTCGCGGTCCATCGACGACTTGATCGCCTTGAGCTGCTTGTCCAGTTCGACCTTGAGCTCCTCGAACACCTGGTAGGCCTGCTTGGTGGGACGATACTCGCCCTGCCCCACGTAGCTGGCTACGCCGGCAATCTCGTTGTTGAGCTTGATGGGGAAGTTGAGCGGGTCCTGGTTGGACTCGTTCCGCGTCTGGTACACCTCCTGCTCACCCGCGGTGATCTCCTTCATCATCCCGTCGGCAATGCCCTTGAACTCGTTGGCGGGGGCGCCGGTGAGCTTCGTGGTCCGGTCGTTCACGTTCCAGCGCATGTTGCGCACGGTGCGCACGGCGTTGTTGGCCTCGGTCACCTTGTCGCGAATGGCGATCAGGAGACGGAACTGCTCCTGCAGGTCGGCATCGGTCGCGGTGCCGCGCGGGTCCTTCTTCACCAGGAACCGCTGCGTCTGGCTCTCGCCGTTCACGGTGAGCTTGACGGCGTAGGTGCCGGGAGGTGCCACGGGACCCGTGGTGCTGGCCGCCCACATGATCAGGTTGTCGAACGAGACGGCGTCGGGATAGCGCAGGTTCCACGAGAACATGTTGAGCCCCGCACGGTTGGACAGGCGCGGACGACGCGCCCCGCCACCGAAGCCGCCGCCCCCACCACCTGGCCCCCCGGCGGGAGCGCGGGCGGCGCGCGTGG
>CAZVDJ010000985.1:0-1697 GCA_964626245.1 uncultured Gemmatimonadaceae bacterium | reverse complement strand
GGGGGGGGGGGGGGGGGGGTGGAGGGTGTTGTGGGGGTGGGGGGGGGGGGGGGGCGAATGTGGGGGGTGGGGGGCGATTGCGCGACACCTGGCGGGGGTGCGGGGCGTAGGAGGGGGCGGTACAATTGGCGCGCCCCGTGCGGGCGGGTCCCCCTTCCCTGGCGATCTCCTCACTCGCGCATGCCTCCAGTTCTGGCCACGTCTCGACGACTCGCGCGTCGCGCGGCTGTCGCGCTCGCGGCGCTCGCGCTCTCCGGCCTCGGCACGCTCGCGGCGCAGGAGCGCGAACTGCACTGGAAGCGGATGGACGTCGTGGCGCACCTGGACCGTGACGGCGTCCTGCACGTGAAGGAGACGCAGGTCATCGTCTTCACCGGCGACTGGAACGGTGGCGAGCGCACCTTCAACTTCTCGCTCCCGCAGCGACTCACCTTCGAGCGCATGGTGCGCGTGGACAGCGCCACGGGGGGCGACGTCCCGATGGTCGAGGGCGACCTGGACGTGGTCGACGGCTTCGACTGGACCGACTCGCACACGTTGCGGTGGCGCAGCCGGCGCGCGTCGGATCCCCCCTTCCTCGGCACCGAGCGCACGTACCGGCTGGAGTTCCGCTACGCCAACATCCTCGTCCCGGAGGGCGACGGGTACCGGCTGGACCACGACTTTGCCTTCACCGACCACCAGGGGGCGATCGAGGCGTACACGCTGCGCCTGACGCTCGACCCGGTCTGGCGACGTCCGGCCGACTTCACCGGGGAGTTCGGGCCGCTGCGGCTGGAGCCCTGGTACGGATTCGTGGTGAACATCCCCCTCACCTACGCGGGTCCCGGACGCCCTGCCGGCGTGGTCTTCGGCGCCGACGCCAGTGCCCGATACGCGGTGGCGGGCGCCTTCGTCGTCGCCCTCCTCCTCCTGCTGGGGGACTTCTTCCGTCGCGAGGCGGCGATCGGTCGCTTCGGCGCGCCGGTCGCCATCGATGGCGTCACCGGCGAGTGGCTGCACGAGGTGGTGCTGCGGCACCGCCCCGAGGTGGTGGGGGCGGCATGGGACGCGAGCACCGGGGCGGCCGAGGTGACGGCGGTGCTGGCCCGGCTGGAGCAGGAGGGGAAGATCCGCAGCCGGGTGGAGCAGAAGAAGGTCTGGGTCTTCACCCACAACACGTTGCACCTGGAGCTGCTCGTGAAGCGCACCACGCTGCGCGACTACGAGATCGCCCTGGTGGACGGGCTCTTCTTCGGCGGGCGCACGAAGGTGACGTCCGACGAGATCCGCGCGCACTACAGCAAGAGCGGCTTCAACCCCGCCAGCCGCATCGAGTCGCCGCTCGGCGCGGTGGTCGACCGCCTGACCCCGGACGACGTGGCGCCGTCGCCCCCGCGCACCTGGCCCACGGTGGCGCTCATCCTCGGCGGGTTGGCGTGCTTTGCCGCCAGCGTTCCCGGCCGTCCGTTCGACCTTCCCGTGGCCCTCGTCGGAACGCTCGGCTCCACCATCGCCTACCTGGTGCTGATGCTCCCGATGGCGCGCGTCTGGCGCGACCGCGTGGACGGGGCGCTCCCGGCCTCGCTCGGCTTTCTCGTCCCCGTGGCCGCGTTGTGCGGCGCATACCTCTGGCTGGCCCTCACCGGCTTCGAGCGGCTGGGGTGCCGTGCGCTGAAATGTAGTGAATATCTTTCGGTCCGACGCCCGCGTGAGCC
>CAZVDJ010000984.1:0-1704 GCA_964626245.1 uncultured Gemmatimonadaceae bacterium | reverse complement strand
AGGCGTGAGACCCAGCTCGTTCATGGCGTAGAGCACGCGCCGGTGCACCGGCTTGAGCCCGTCGCGCACATCGGGCAGCGCGCGCGACACGATCACGCTCATCGAGTAGTTGATGAACGATTCCTTGATCTCGTCGTCGATGAGGCGGGGGAGGATGCGTTCGCGCTGGTGCGGGGCAGTCATGAGGCCGGGTTGACGGGGACAAACGGCGTGCCGTGCGAGACGCGAAACCTAGCCGGATGACCGCCCGAAATCAACCGGCATGCCAGTTCGTAAAACGTTGGTACACAGCGACTTGCGGAACACCCTGTACGCCCTGCCCGGCGACGACGTACCACCAGGACTTCGGGATGTGTTTGGGGGAGGAGTCCTGGCGCTTTCCAGCACCCGATCCACCCCCCGATTCGCGCGGGCCGAACGTCTCACCGCCGACCGTCCTGGGCGGTATGTTCGCCGTCGCATCCGCCCCGACCTCATCGCGCCCAGCGCCCCATGACCGCTTCCCGCCGAGCGTTCCTCGCCGCCCTTGGATCCGCCAGCGCCGTAACCGCCGCGGAGGCGTCGGGGCTCCTGTCGCCGCGACCGCTACACGCCGCCGACTGGCTCGCGTGGCGCGGCCGGGAAGGACGTGCGGACGACCGGCCCATGCCGGCCGAACTCATCCTGCTCAATTCCAACGAGAATCCGTACGGTCCCGCATCCGACGCGCTGGACGCGGTGATGCAGATGTTCGGGCAGGCGGCGCGCTACCCGGACACGCCGGAGGATGAGCTGCGCGCCGCCATCGCCGCGCATCACGGCATTCCCGTGGAGTCGGTCATCCTGGGTTGCGGCTCCACCGAAGTGCTGGCCTTCATCACGCAGGCGCTCACGTCACCCTCGCGCGGGCTCCTGACGGTCGCGCCGACCTTCGAGACGCCGCGCGACGTCGCCACGCGCCAGGGAGTCCCGGTGCGCGAGGTGGAGGTGGACGGGTCGCTGCGGGTGGACCTGCAGGCGATGTACGAGCTGTGCCGAGGGGCCGGACTCCTCTTCATCTGCAACCCGAACAACCCCACGGGGACGCTGCACGGGATCGGCGACCTGCTGCACTTCGTCCGCCAGGTGCACGCCCGCGACCCGGAGGCCACGGTGCTCGTGGACGAGGCGTACTTCGAGTACGTGGACGACCCGGCCTACGGCTCGGCGATCCCCGCGGCCGTGGAAGACCGTCGGCTGCTGGTGAGCCGGACCTTCTCCAAGGTGTACGGGATGGCCGGGATCCGCGCCGGCTATGCGGTGGGGCACCCCGACACTATCCGCCGGCTGCAATCGTGGCGCACCCCGAGCGGGATCAGCGTCTTCGCGGCGGCGGCCGCGCGGGCATCGCTGGACCAGCGCGACCATGTCGAGCGCCAGCGCACCCTCAATCGCGACGCCCGGCGCGTGGCCATGGACGCCATGCGGTCGCTCGGCCTCACCGTCGTCCCGTCGCAGACGAACTTCTTCCTCACCGACATCCGGCGCGATCCGCAGGCGTTTCGGGAGGCGGCGCGAGCGCGCGGCGTGGCGGTCGGGCGCCCCTTTCCCCCGCTCAAGACCCACATGCGGCTCTCCATCGGCACGATGGACGAGATGCAGCGCGCGCTTCCGGTCCTGAGCGAGATCCTGCGGTCGCGGTAAGCGAGCGCCACCCTTGCCGGCGGCAGCGCGCCTGGCACTCTT
>CAZVDJ010000983.1:0-1708 GCA_964626245.1 uncultured Gemmatimonadaceae bacterium | reverse complement strand
TCCGGCGGTGCTGCCAACCGGGCGCAACATCTACGGCTTCGATCCCTATCGCGTCCCCAGCGCAGCGGCGGTACTCGAGGGGAGGCTGCGTGCGGAGTTGCTGCTGCGGCGTTACCGGGAGGATGCCGGGCGCCATCCGGAGTCGGTCGCCTTCGTGCTGTGGGGGTCGGACAACATGAAGTCCGACGGGACGCCGCTGGCGCAGGTCCTGGCCCTGCTGGGCGCTGTGCCGCGCTTCGACAGCGTGGGGCGCCTGGCTGGGGCGCGACTGGTGCCGTTGGCTCAGTTGGGGCGCCCGCGCATCGACGCGGTGGTCTCCGTCTCCGGAATCTTCCGCGACCTGCTGCCGCTGCAGATTCGCCTGGTGGCCGAGGCGGCGCTCCTCGCGGCACAGGCAGACGAGCCGCCGGAGGACAACTTCGTGCGGAAGCACGCCCTGGAGCAGATGGCACGCACGGGGTGCGACCTGCCGACCGCAGCGCTGCGTGTGTTTGGGAATGACGAGGGCGCGTATGGGTCGAACGTGAACCTGCTGGTCGACACCGGGACGTGGCAGCAGGAGGACGAGCTCGCGAACCTCTTCGCGCGGCGCAAGGGGTTCGCCTACGACGTTGGCGGGCGCGCCTCGTCGCGGCCGGAGCTGCTCGGCGCCGTCCTCCAGCACGCCGACCTCTCGTTCCAGAACATCGACTCCGTCGAACTCGGTACGCTCGACATCGACCAGTACGTGGAGTCGTTAGGGGGGCTGCACCGCCTGCTGGAGAAGTCGCGGGGCGCGAGCGCACCGGCATATGTGGGTGACCACACCGGGGCCGAGGGGCGGGTGCGAGCGCTCGATGAGCAGGTGGCCTTCGAGACGCGCACGCGCACGCTCAATCCCCGGTGGTACGAGGCGCAGCTCAAGGCGGGGTACGAGGGGGTGCGCAACATCTCCTCGCGCGTGACGACGGCGCTGGGCTGGTCGGCGACCGCCCGCGCCGTCCCCGAGTGGGTATACCGCGACGTGGCCAGGACGTTCGTGCTCGATCCTGCCATGCGCGATCGACTGGCGTCGATGAACCTGTCGGCGACGACGGGCATGGCGGGCCGGCTGCTCGAGGCCACGGAACGCGGCTTCTGGGCGCCGGATGCGGAAACCCTCGCTGCGCTTCGCGCGGCGGCGGAGGAGCTGGAAGATCGGGTCGAGGGCATCCACGCCCGGACCTAACGAGCCGGCAACGGCCAGCAGTGCAGGAGCACCCACGTGAGCACGACCTTACGGGTATTGCCAACGCACGAAGACGGCGAAGGAAGCGTCCAGGTGCAGCTGGATCCCAGCCAGCGCATCGATGGAGCGCTCGTCCTGGCGGTGTACGGCAAGGGGGGGATCGGCAAGTCGACCACGTCGTCGAACCTGTCGGTCGCGTTCGCCAAGCTGGGGCAGCGCGTGCTGCAGATTGGCTGTGACCCCAAGCACGACTCGACCTTCACGCTCACCAAACGCATGGTGCCGACGGTGATCGACACGCTCGAATCGGTGGAGTTCCACACCGAGGAGCTGCGCCCCGAGGACTTCGTGTACGAGGGGTACGCGGGGGTGCAGTGCGTGGAGGCCGGCGGACCGCCAGCGGGAACGGGGTGCGGCGGGTACGTGGTGGGGCAGACGGTGAAGCTCCTCAAGGAGCATCACCTGCTGGAGGACACCGACGTCGTGATCTTCGACGTGCTG
>CAZVDJ010000982.1:0-1709 GCA_964626245.1 uncultured Gemmatimonadaceae bacterium | reverse complement strand
GCCGGCAGCGCCACCGGCGCCGCCTCGCTCGCCGCGCAGCGCACCTCGCCCCTGCCTCGCGGCGCCACCCAGCCTCGCCAGCCGGCCGACCGCCTGATCATCGACGCCATGGGCGAGCTGCGCACGGAATACACGAACGACATCCTCTCGGCGATGCTGGGGAGCGGGATGGACGCCATCACCATCACGCTGTGCGATCCCAAGCCCGAGGGCGACGAGGCGTTCGCGCTGGCCGTCGACTCGCTGCTGGAGCATGACCGCTACCTCGCCTCACGCCCCGATCGCTTCGTGAAGGCGACGAGCGTGGCCGATATCGACCGTGCCAGGCGGGCCGGCAAGCTCGCCGTTTTCTACCTGTACCAGAACACGGTGCAGTTCGGCACGTCGATGGACCGGGTCGACCTCTTCCAACGGCTGGGGCTGCGCTCGGTGCAGCTGACGTACAACACGAAGAACCATGCCGGCGTCGGCTGCTGGGAGCAGGGGGGAATCACCGCCTTCGGGCGCGACCTCATCGCGCACTGCAACCAGCGCAAGCTCCTGATCGACCTGTCGCACGCGAACATGGCCACGATGCGTGAGACGATCGAGGCGTCTCGCGCGCCCGTGATCATCTCGCACACGGCGTGCATGGCGGTGCACCAGAATCGCCGCAACACCACCGACGACAACCTGCGCCTGCTGGCACGCAAGGGCGGCGTGGTGGGGATCTGCCAGATGCGCCCCTTCCTCACCCACAAGAAGTCGGACAACCTGCACGCGTACTTCGACCACATCCTGCACGCGATCACGGTGGCAGGAGCGGAGCACGTGGCGATCGGCAGCGACCGCGACCACCGGGTGATCACGCTCTCCCCCGAGTACATCGCCGAACTGAAGAAGGAGGAGGGGGCGCAGGTGCAAGACAACGAGCTCCCCTACTTCATCGACGAACTCAATGGCCCCGGCCGCATGACCGTGGTGTGGGACGGGCTGGTGAAGCGCGGCCTGGGCAGCCGGGACGTGGAACGCGTGATGGGCGGCAACGTCTACCGGCTGTACCGCGAGGTGATCGGCTAGCGCTCGATCGGGGGAACGCTAGGGCGACGGCGGGCGCGACGCGCGCCGCTCGCTCGTCCACTCCGCGGTGTGCGGAAGCCCGTGCTCCGCGGTGAACTCATCGATCGGCGCCGGGTGCTCGTCGGCGGCGGCGGCAGTGGCGCTCGCTGCCCGCGCGCTGCTGGCGGCCTGGCGCTCATCCGTCAGCATCAACTCGGCGTCCTCCGCCTCCTCGCGCTTCTCCACCTCGCGCTCGATCGCGTCGCGCTCCGCCTTGTAGCGCGTGTACCAGTCGCGCGTGACCTCGCCGGCCAGTTCGCGATTGCCCAGCCCGAAGGCGAGGGCGAGCGCCAGCGCCACGGCGCCGAAGAGGATGGCGAACGCCGTGGTCACGATGTCGGAGGCGATGCCGAGTTCCTGCAGCGCCATGAAGACGGCGAGCACGACGACCATCCAGCGCCCCACGCGGGCCAGCGTCGGCCCTCCCTGCACCGCCCCCGCCGAGGCCATGATCAACCCGCCGGTGAAGCGGCCCAGCACGATCCCGACGATCAGGATCACGATGGCCGACATGAGCGACGGGATGTAGCCCACCAGTTCGGCGAAGACCGAGGCGAGCGACTCCATGCCTAACGCGTTCGCGGCCACCATGATCACCGCGAACATCACGA
>CAZVDJ010000981.1:0-1720 GCA_964626245.1 uncultured Gemmatimonadaceae bacterium | reverse complement strand
AGAAGTCGTGGGCCAGGTCATCCTCGCGCGTCCACACCAGCTTGACGGGGCGCCCGACCTGCTGCGCGATCTTCACCGCCTCGTACACGTAGTCTGACTGCAGGCGGCGCCCGAAGCCGCCCCCCGCCCTCGTCAGCTGCACGTCGATGTTCACCCGCGGAATGCCGGTCAGGCGACTCACCAGGCGCGACACGTCGCCCGGGCTCTGCATGGAGGCGTAGACCAGCGCGCGGTCGCGCTCCAGCCGAACCGTGCAGTTCTGCGGCTCCATCGTCGCGTGGGCCAGGAGCGGGACGGTGTAGCGCGCCGAGAGGGTGCGCGCCGCAATCCGCTCGGCGGCGGCCACGTCCCCATCGGCCCTTGCCACCGTCCCCCGCGTGGACAGCGCGGCCTGTGCCGCACGCTCCAGCGCCTCGGTGGAGTCGGCGGTCCAGGGCCCCGGATTCCACTCGACCCTGAGCGCCGAGCGCCCCTTGAGCGCCGACCAGGTGTCGTCCGCCACCACCGCCACGCCATCGGCGAGGTTCTCGGTGATCATCTCGCCCGGAGCCGGCCCCTTGATGGGGACCACGAAGCGCACCCCCGGCACCTGGCGCGCGGCGCTGTCGTCAAAGCGGCGCAGCGTGCCGTCAAAGTACGGGCAGCGTTCCACCACGGCGACCAGGGCACCGGGGATCGTCGCGTCGATGCCGAAGGTCGCCCGCCCCGTGACGATTTCCACTGCGTCGGTCGTGCGCACGCGCGTCCCCACGATGCGGAACTCTGCCGGCGCCTTGAGGGGGAGCGCCCCCTCGGGTGGCGTCAGGCGCGCTGCGTCCGCGGCCAGTTCACCCCACGACAGGCGACGGCCGTCGGGATGCCGCACGTGCCCATCGCGGGACACCAGCGAGTCGGCGGCCGCATTCCAGCGTTGGGCCGCCGCCTGCCGCAGCATCCATCGCGCGCGCGCCCCCGCCTGCCGCAGGTCATCCCACCCTTCCGGGATGTTCGTGCTCCCGCCCGCCCCCTGCGCCCCATACCGGGCGCGCAACCGGCCATCGGGGAGTGCCTCGATCCCGTAGGGCAACTGCTCCACCGTCACCATCTCCCACGCGACGTCGAGCTCCTCGGCAATGAGCATGGGGAGCGACGTCTTGACCCCCTGCCCGATCTCGGTGCTGCGAGCCCCGATGACGATGCGGTTGTCCGGCTCGATGCGGACGAAGGCCGTGAGCTGCGTCGCCGCCTGCCCCTGCACGTGTGCGCCTGCCGCGCGCGGACGCACGCCCACCATCAGCCCGCCTAACGCCGTCCCCGAGACCAGGAGGAAGTCCCGGCGCGGCATCCCGCTGCCGCTCGTCGTCATCGCCCGCCTCCATCGGCCAGGCGCTCCGCGGCGCGCCGAATCGCGCGGCGAATGCGGGGATAGGTCCCGCAGCGGCACAGGTTGGAGAGGTCGTTGATCTCCGCATCACTCGGGCGTGGGGAGCGCTGCAGCAGCGCGATGGCCGCCATCACCTGGCCGGCCTGGCAGTATCCGCACTGCGGCACGTCCTCCTCGATCCACGCCTGCTGCACCGCGTGCAGCGCGTTGCCGCTGGCGATCCCCTCGATGGTCGTGACCGCCCGACCGGCGACGCTTCGCATGGGCGTGGCGCAGGCGCGCGCCGCACGCCCCTCCAGGTGCACCGTGCATGCGCCGCACGCCGACACCCCGCAGCCGAACTTGGTGCCGGTGAGT
>CAZVDJ010000980.1:0-1723 GCA_964626245.1 uncultured Gemmatimonadaceae bacterium | reverse complement strand
GGACTCACGACCACCTGCTGGGGGTACAATGGTCGGACTATTGGCCCGACCATCGAGGCGGTGGAAGGGGACCGCGTGCGCATCTACGTCACGAATCGGTTGCCCGAGCCCACGAGCGTGCACTGGCACGGGATCATCCTCCCGTCGGGCATGGATGGTGTCGCAGGTCTCAGTCATCCCCCCATCCCCGTGGGCGAGACCTATCGCTACGAGTTCGACCTCAACCAGTACGGCACGTACATGTATCACCCGCACTACGACGAGATGACGCAGCAGGCGCTGGGCATGATGGGGATGTTCGTCGTGCACCAGCGCGGCGAGCGACCGCGGCCCGACAAGGACTTCGTCATGCTGTCGAGCGAATGGCGCGTGGGGATCGGCACCGCTCGTCCCGATCCCAACGAGATGGTCGACTTCAACATCCTCACCTTCAACGGCAAGGCCTTTCCCGGCACCGCACCTTTGGTGATGCGTCTGGGCGAGCGCGTGCGCATTCGGTTCGGCAACCTCAGTGCAATGAGTCACCATCCCATTCACGTGCACGGGATGGCGTGGCGCGTGGTCGCGACCGACGGAGGACCGATTCCGCGCGATGGGCAGTGGCCGGAGACCACCGTCCTGGTCCCGGTGGGCTCCACGCGCACCGTGGAGTTCGTGGCGGACAATCCGGGGGACTGGGCGATGCACTGCCACATGACACACCACACCATGAACCAGATGGGGCACAGTGGCTTGAACCTCGTGGGCGCCGATGCGTCCCGCATCGATGCGGCAACGCGGGGGGTGCTCCCCGAATACATGACGATGGGACAGACCGGCATGGGAGAGCACGCCACGATGGGAATGCCCGTGCCGCGCAACTCCATTCCGATGCTGGGGGCCTCCGGCCCCAAGGGCTACATCGACATGGGTGGCATGTTCACGATTCTCAAGGTGCGCGACCGCGTGCAGGGGCAGCGGGACCCCGGCTGGTACGCCGATCCGCCGGGAACCGTGGCGGCACCAGCGTCGGCGGCGGAACTGGCGCGCGATGGGATCCAGCCCGCGTGACGGCGCGGGGCTCGCACGCGTTTGACCCGTCGTAAACCGGGCACTAGCTTCGGGACACACCTTTCACGTTGCCCCTCGATGGCTCGCACACCCCGCTCGGATCGCAAGGGGGCGCCCGCGCCCCAGATGCAGGATACGGTTCGCCTGTCCGCCGAAGGTGTCGCCAAGGTGCTCGGCGACCTCGAGGCGCGTGTCCTGCGCACCGTGTGGTCCTTCGACCGGCCGGTGCCGGCGCGCGCCGTGCACGAGCGGTTGGCCAAGGAACACCCGGTGTCGCCGCTCACGACCATCACCGTCCTGAACAAGCTGGTGGGGAAGGGAATCCTCGCGCGCACCACCTGGGACGGCCTGCTGCACTTTTCGGCGCTCCTGCGCGAGGAGCAGTTCGTGCAACTCGCGTCGCGGCGCGTGGTGGAAGGCATTCTGTCGTTGCAGCCGGACGCCGTCACCGCGTCGTTTGTCGACGTGGTGGCCGAGCGAAGCCCCGAGGCGCTCGAGGAACTGGCGCGCCTGGTGCGGGCCCGCCTTCGCGAGCGCGCAACGGATCGGCGGGACGAGTGACCATGACGGCGGACGGCGCGGGCGGCGTTCGTCTCGCGCTTCGCCGACGCGAGATGGTTCGGCGGCGCTGGCTGTTGCTCGCCATGGCACTCCTGATCCTGCTCAGCACCTC
>CAZVDJ010000979.1:0-1723 GCA_964626245.1 uncultured Gemmatimonadaceae bacterium | reverse complement strand
GAGCAGGTGTCGTCCGTTGGCCAGGATCCGGTCCAGCAGGTCGAGCTCCGACTTGGTGAGTCGGCCGCCGCGGTTCTTGAGCAGCACGGCGGAGAAGCCGATGACCGAGTTGAGTGGCGTGCGCAACTCGTGCGACATGTTGGCCAGGAAGCGCGACTTCGTCAGGTTGGCCTCCTCGGCGCGTCGCAGCGCTTCCTGCAGCTCCGCGGTGCGCGCGGCCACGCGCGCGTCGAGCTCGCGCAGCAGTCCGTTGAGCTGCAGGTTGAGCGTCTCGCGTTCCGCCAGCGCACGCTCCAACTCGTCGTAGCTCACGCGAAGCCGCGCGCCCAGCGTCTGCATCGCCTCCATCACGCCCTGGATCTCCAGCGGCGTGCCGGGTGGCATCGGCTGCTGGCTCCATTCGGCCCGAACGTCGAAGTCCCGCAGGCGATCCATCACCGACTGCAGCGGACGGCGCACGCTGCGCAGGAGCAGCAGGGAGATCACGATCCCCACGCCCATCGCGATGGCCGTGGTGAGTGCGGCGGCCATGCGTCGCTCGCGAGATGCCGCCATCACGTCGTGCATGGGACGCTCCACGATCACGCGCCAGCCGCGAGGTCCGGCCGCGCTGGTCACGGCCCACTCGCCGTGCATCGATGTCTCGCCGTCGGCGAGCGTGGTCGGGAGGGTGCCCCAGCGGTCGATCATCACGGCGGGCGTGAGCGTGTCGAGCGGCGACACCGGCATGGCCGCCGAACGTGCCACCACCACGCCCGCCGGGTCGGTGATGAGGAAGTTGGCCGAGGGAGCGCCCGGAAGCTCGCCGAGGATCTCGTGTCGCGAGAGGTTGAGCGAGGCCTGCAGCACGGCGTGCACGTTGCCACGCGAATCGCGGATCGCACGCGCGAAGGCGATGATGACCTGGTTGCCGTAGCCGCGCCCGCGATACACCGCCGTGGTCACCGCCAGCGAATCCTGCACCGCACGCTGATAGTACTCGCGATAGGCGAACGAGGTGCCGAGCATGAGCTGCGTCTGGCTGCCGTCGATTTCCAGGGGGCGCACGGCGCGAAGGACCCCCTTCGCGTCGAGGAGCGCCACCGTGGCAAAGTCGGGGAAGCGGGCGTGAATCGCGTCGAGCGCCCGCTCGTTCGCCGGGTCGGTCAGGGCGCGCGAGCTATCGAAGAGGTGCGCCGCGAGCGACACCGCCGCAAGGCGGTGCTCCAGCTGCCGCTCCAGGCGCAACGAGAGGTCGCGCGCCGTCTCGTGCAGCGCGGTGCGGGCCTGGCGAAGTTCGAACTCGCGCGTGCGCCGATCCTCCCACACCGCCACGGCCACGAGCGGGACGGTGGCCACGAGGAGAAAACCAGCGAAGATGCGCGAGGAGAGAGAGCGAAACACCGGCCCGTGGCGGGAAATGGCCGGCTCCACTGCCAGCTCACCCCGAGGAGTATCGGCCCCGGACCGCGCGGGGATGATCACCGCGCCACGCCTCATTGCGGCTGGCTGGGGGGTGGCGGCCGGAAGGCGGCGGGGAGTGACCCGGGCGGGTCTCGAACCCGCGACCTACGGATTAAAAGTCCGTTGCTCTACCAACTGAGCTACCGGGTCCCACGACCGTTGTCCACGGGGCAATCTAGTCCGTCGCGTGGGGTGGCAGAAGGAAGGGAGCGGGCGGGCGGGCGGGCCCGCACGCTGGCGCCAGGGTCTCGCACGCCCTCACGCGCCCTCACGCGCCCTC
>CAZVDJ010000978.1:0-1727 GCA_964626245.1 uncultured Gemmatimonadaceae bacterium | reverse complement strand
CACGGCGACCGTACGCGTGCCCTCGAGGATCTCGTCGACGAGTTCGGCCGCCTCGCGGCGCTGGGGCCCCCCGCGCTCGGCGCGCCGCTGGTGATCGACACGGCGGGAGCGCTCGACCTCGCGGAATCGACGATGCGGATTCGGGCGCAGCTGGCTGCTGCCCAACAAGGCGCTGCTGCCGCCGAACGCCGGGCCGGTTAGTGTATGGGCATTGGCGCGCGGACCTCGCACAGTTGCGCACCGATGTCCACTACTTGTTGCAGCCGGTCGGCGGCGAAGCGGGATCCCACGCGCCGCGGCCTCCTCAAGGTAGGACTCAGGGGACAGTCCTGCACGATGCTGCCTAACCAGTTGATGCAACGGACAGCCGCTCTCCGCCCTTCCGCCTAACGCCACTCCCCAGACCGCGCGCGCCTAGGGCGCCCCTTGCACGCGAAACGGCTCGAGTACACGTGCGCGACGCGTGACAATCAGGTAGCTCCCGACCGCAAAGACCAGCGCGGTCGCGCCGCCTACCGCCGCGCCGAACATCGCGCCGGCGCCGCCACCAATCGCCCGCGTGGCCGGGAGCCGGGTGATCGCCTCGGAGGCGAGCGCCGCGATCAGCCCCACGTATGAGAAGGTCATCCACCAGAAGTGGACCTCGACCCGGTGCGACCGTCGGAACCGCTGTTGCGCCAGGCGCGCCTTTCTCGCGCTCCGTGCGGCGAGCACCCCGGCGACGATGCCGGTCAGGCTGATGACCGCCGCAACGTGGAACGGACCGAAGCCGCCGAACAGTCCGTAGAGCATGAAGGCCGTCGCATTCACCGTCAGCATGGCCACCACGTACGTCCAGCCGACCTGGCGGTGCCGACGACCGCCTTTGGGCCCCTGCCCCAGGACGGCAGCGCCCACGACAATGGCGACCACCGACGCCACGAGGTGTATCGTTCCGATGATACTCATGGCGTCTCCATACGTGGCAGCTCGCGTAGGGGTTCCACTTGGCACCGCAGACCCCGGCCCCCGTCGCGTGAGCGTGCTGGAACGCGCCTCGGCGTCGCGAGCCGCTCTCGCAGCTGCGATGAATCGATCGCGACGGGCAGAGCACCACCCTGAGCAACACTGCCGGTGGATGGACCGGGACACCGCCGGGGTCTCCTGCAGCTTCATCAGGGCAGAACTCCCACACAGGACTTCATGTCGCCGCGCCGCTGTCTCGCATTGATGCTCTGTACAGTCGTGGCGTGGCCCGTTGGTGGCCGCGCACAGGACAACCGCGATAGCGCGGGCGTACGTCTCGCGCACTACGCCAGGAGTGCTTCACCTCGCGCGAAGTGGAGCCTGACGGCCCGTCCTCTCCTTGCGCTCGGAGGCGCTGACGACGTCGCGACGGAGTTTGCGGCGGTGCGCGGAGTCGTGCGATTCGACGATGGCCGAATTGCCATTGCCAACGGCGGCAGCAATGAGATCCGTCTCTTCGCACCCGACGGGCGCTTTCTCCGCGCGTTTGGGCGGGCGGGAAGCGGTCCCGGAGAGTTCCGTCGCCTCACCCGACTCCTGCGGCGAGCCGACACGTTGGTCGGCGTCGACGGCGACTCGCGCGCCCACGTCTTCCATGCGACCGGCCGAATGCTCCGGAGCCTGCGCCCGGCGCGCCGCGCGGGAAGCCGGAACCCACAGCGGATGGGGTTGGGCCCGGGAGCCGCAACGTACGTGATCGTCATCGACGGTTCGCCGCAAGC
>CAZVDJ010000977.1:0-1730 GCA_964626245.1 uncultured Gemmatimonadaceae bacterium | reverse complement strand
GTGAGTGCGGCGCCGCGGCTCGCCCACAGGTCGAACGTCTCGTCGTCCGCCAGGAGCCCCAGCGACCAGGTGGCGTCGCGCAGCGCCGCCACGCGCGCCGAGCGGTCGAGCAACCCGTCCACCGCCTGCTTCACGCAGACGTCAGTGGCCACGCCGCAGACCACGAACTCGGGCGTCCCGCCTAACGCCTCGCGCAGCGCCCGGACAAAGGCGTCCGCTCCTGCATTCCCCTCGAAGACCGAGAATTCGCGCTTCTGCACGAAGACGGGACGTCGTTCGGACACCGCGCGCTGGGCGACGGTGCGCGCCAGCGCGTCGTTGGCGTCGCGCGGGAGGACGAGCGCGTCGCTCCCGGGGTCCACCTCGGGAATGAGCGCGGCACCGGCGCGCTCGTCGGCATCGGGTGACAATCCCATGCAGTGCGGCGGGTACGTCCCCTTTCGCGCGTCGGGCGCGACCGGATCGATCTCGCGGTCACCGAGGTGATGCCAGTCGCCGGTGAAGACGACGACGTCGCACTGCTCGCGCATCCACGTGACGGTGCGTGCAATGGCCGGCGTCGCCAGCGTGGCACCGGTGTCGCTCGCGTCGAACAGGTGGTGCACGTAGAGGCGCCCGTCGGGGCGCATGAAGTCGTGCTGGACGTCCACGACCCACCCGATGCGCGGGGGGCGTGCGGCAGTGGCGCTCATGTGGGGTCGGCGGCAAGGTCGAGGGTGGCGACGTCGAGGTGCACGAGGCGCGCGTTGGGCATGAAGCCGCGCCCTTCCTTGCTCTCCAGGCGTCCGTCCACGCGCACCACGTCTGCCGTGAAGTCGAAGTCGTTGAGGAGGCCGTCGTCCAGGCCGTCGTTGTGGCCCAGCAGCGACGAGCCGATCCCGTACCCGACCACCGGCACCCCTTCCGTCTCGAAGCGCCGGATCTTGGACGGGGTGAAGCCGCCCGAGACGATGATCCCTACCTCGGGAAAGCCAGCCTCGTCCAGCGACGACCGCAACCGCCTGACGAGTTCGGGATTGACCCCGGTCAGGCCGTCGCGGCCGAGCCGCGCTGCCTCGGCCGCCAGCGCGGCATCGACCAGTCGTTCGCTCGTGTCCACGCGCACGCCGGCCAGCGAGCCGCGGCCAAAGGCCTCGCGCATCGCGCGCGCCACGGCCAGCGTGTCGCCGATGACATCGTTGTGGTAGTCCACCAGCGAGACGACCTTGACCTCGCGCTCGTGCGCCTGGCAGTAGCGCGCAAAGGCCAGTGTCGCCGCCACCACGTCGCCCCCGAAGGCCGCAATCATGGCGTGCGGCATCGTCCCCACGCCCGACGCCCCCCCCCATTCGCCCCCCGCGTCGCTGGAGACGCTCCCCGCGCCACCCACGCGCGCCGCGTATCCGTCGGGCGTCTGCACCCGCCAGTCGTCATGCCGCGCCCCCATGAAGATCACCGGCTTTCCCCGCGCCGCGTCGATCACGCGCCGCACGTTGGTCGCGACGAGCGACCGCCGGGCCAGCACCCCCAGGTAGTCGGTCTCCAGGTGCGCAAAGGCCACGTAGGGTCCGGAAATCAGCAACGCCGTCTCGAACGGCTCGATCGCGTCGCCATCGACGAGTGTCTCGATGGTGAAGTCGCGCAGCGAGTAGCGGCGGCTCCCCGCAGGGTGGGCCGCCAGCTGCGTCTGGAGCATGCGGATCACCTCGTACACGCCGGCGATGATCCCCGACTGCTTGGCGAAGACCTGC
>CAZVDJ010000976.1:0-1731 GCA_964626245.1 uncultured Gemmatimonadaceae bacterium | reverse complement strand
CCTTGCGCACCCCGATCTCGCGCGTGCGCTCGGTGACCGAGATCATCATGATCGCGACCACGCCCACGCCCCCCACCAGGAGCCCGACCGCCGACAGCACGAGCATGACCAGGAAGAGCGCGCCGAAGACCTGGTTGAAGACGTCGGCGATGCGATCCTGCCCCACCAGGTAGAAGTCGCTGCGCTGCGAGGGGCGCAGGCCGCGCATGGAGCGCAGCGTCGCCGTCACCTCGTCCATCGCCTGGTCGCGCGTGAAACCGGCGCGCGGCTTCACGTTGATCATCATCCCGCGCATCCAGACGTTGAGGCGGCGCCGCGCCGTCTCGGCGGGGACGATCAGCTTCGGGGTCTCGGGGCCGCGCCCGTCCAGCGACTGCAGGAAGCCGCCACGCGTCTGGTACACGCCGATCACGGTGAACTGCTGCTCGGTGACGGTGACCTGCTTTCCCAGCGGGTCGCTCTGCCCGAAGAGCATCTTGGCCAGCGTGTCGTTGAGGATCACCACGGCCGCACCGCCGGCTGCCTCGGTCGCGGTGAAGTTGCGCCCGGGAAAGACGTCGCCGCCGTCGGTGGTCAGCCAACTGGGGCCGTAGGCCTCCATGTTCACCGACTCGCGCGACCGGTCGCGGTAGCGCACGTTCGCGTTGCCGAACAGCCAGGGCGACGCGGCGCCTACCGACGGCAGCGCCTCGATCGCCTTCCACTCCGCCATGGTGATGGTACGGTTGCGGCGATCGGGGCAGTTCTCGTCGGTGCCATCGCAGGACATGATCCCCACGTTCTGGCGGCGCACCATGAAGGCGTCGGCACCAAAGGCGTCCAGGTCGGACTGGAACGAGAGGTTCACGCCGTGGATGGTGGCCGCCATCGCCACGACCACGAAGACGCCGACGGCGACACCCAGGATGGTGAGCGCGGCACGCACGCGGTTGGAGCGAATGGCGTCGAGGGCGATGAAGACCCCCTCGAGCGTGGCCTGCAGGGATGCGGTGAAGGACCGGGTCATCCGTCGTTCACTCCTGCCGCAGCGCCGCGATGGGATCCAGGCGCGCCGCGCGCGACGCCGGATAGAGCCCGGCCACGATCCCGACGCCGGCCCCCAGCACGATCGCGGCGGGGATGGACCACGCGGCGACGCCTGCAGGGAGGGGCGAGACCGCGGAGATCAGGCGCGCCATCAGGATGCCCAGCCCGATCCCGATGGCCGCTCCAAGCACCGACAGCGACGCGGACTCCACGAGGAACTGGCGCATGATGTCCTTGCGCCTGGCCCCCAGCGCCTTGCGGATCCCGATCTCGCGCGTGCGCTCGGCCACGGCGACGAGCATGATGTTCATGATCACCAGCGCGCCCACGATGAGCCCGATGGCGGGGAGGGCGGTGCCGAAGGCGATGAGCTTCCCCTTGAGTTCCTCGAAGAACTTCATCGCCGAGGCCGACGACTCCACGGAGAAGTTGTCCTTCTGCGCCGGGGGGAGGCGGCGAATCCCGCGCATCAGGGCGCGGACCTCCTCCATCGCCTCGTTGAGCAGCACCGGGTTGGGCGACTGCACCACGAAGGCGTCGACGTCGCCGCGCGGGTTGGTGACGCGCGTCATCGACGACGTGTAGGGCGCGATCGCCAGCCGGTCGAGCGAGAAGCCGAAGACCGATCCCTGCGGCTCGATGACGCCGATCACCTCGAACGTCGACCCACCGATGCGCAGCGTGCGGCCGAGCGGGTCGAGGCCC
>CAZVDJ010000975.1:0-1732 GCA_964626245.1 uncultured Gemmatimonadaceae bacterium | reverse complement strand
AAGGCCGAGATCGCGCGGATCCTCAAGGAAAACAACTTCATCCAGGACTACCGCCACGTGGAGAACGAGCAGGGGCACAAGCTGCTGCGCGTCATCCTCCGCTATGCCGGTGGCCAGCCGGTCATTCGCGAGCTGCAGCGCGTGTCGACCCCCGGCCTGCGCAAGTACGTCGCGGTGGGCGAGATCCCGCGCGTGCGCAACGGGCTCGGGATGGCGATCCTCAGCACCTCGCGCGGCGTGATGTCCGATGCCGACGCGCGCAAGGCGCACACCGGCGGCGAGCTCCTCGCCCTGGTCTGGTAAGGAGAGCCCACGATGTCACGTATCGGCAAGCAGCCAGTGCCCGTCCCGGCCGGCGTCACGATCACCCTCAAGGGGTCGGCGCTCACGGTGAAGGGGCCCAAGGGGGAGCTCTCCCGCACGTTCAATTCCGAGCTCGCGCTCACGCACGAGAACGGGCAGATCACCGTGACCCGCCCGTCGGACGAGTCGCGCCACAAGGCGCTGCACGGCCTGACGCGCACCCTGATCGCGAACATGGTCGAGGGCGTCACGAAGGGATTCACGAAGCAGCTCGAGATCACGGGTGTGGGGTACAAGGCCGAGGTGAAGCCGTACGGCCTGCTCATGTCGCTGGGGTACTCGCACACGATCGAGGTCAAGGCGCCGGCCGGGGTGAAGCTCACGGCGCCGCAGCCGACGCAGGTGCTCGTCGAGGGCGCCGACAAGGAAGTCGTCGGCCGCATCGCCTCGGAAATCCGCAAGCTGCGCAAGCCGGAGCCCTACAAGGGCAAGGGCGTGCGCTACGCGGGTGAGGTCATTCGCCGCAAGGCCGGTAAGGCGGGAGGCAAGTAATGCGCAGCATTGGGATTCCGAAGACTCGCCAGGAGCTGCGCTACCGCCGGCACCTGCGTATTCGCAAGCGGGTGACGGGGTCGGCCGAGCGTCCGCGCCTGGTCATCTTCCGTTCGCTCAAGCACATCTACGCGCAGCTGGTCGACGATGTCGGCCACAAGACCATCCTCACGGTGGGCGATGGGGCCCTGACCGGGAAGAAGTCCGAGCGCGCCGCCACCGTGGGAAAGCAGCTGGCGGCGGCCGCGAAGGAGCAGGGGATTTCGAAGGTGGTCTTCGATCGCGCGGGTTATCGTTATCATGGCCGCGTGAAGGCGCTGGCCGACGGCGCCCGCGAGGGCGGTCTGGAGTTCTGACATGGCTGACAACGAGACAACTGGATCGGCGACCGGCGGGTCGCGTCCCGCAGGTGGTGGTGGTGGCGGCCGTGGCCGTGGTGGTCCCGGCGGCGGCCGCGGTGGACGTGGCGGCGGCGGTGGTGGCCGTGGCGGCGGCCGGGGCGGTGGTCGCGGCGGTCGCGACGGCGCCCCCGGGGGCGGCCGCGACGGTGGCCGTGGCCCGCGTGGCGGCGGCGATCAGCAGTCGCGCGGCGAAGGGGCCTCCGACCTGGTCGAGAACGTGGTGGCGATCAATCGCGTCGCCAAGGTCGTGAAGGGTGGGCGTCGCTTCTCCTTCAACGCGCTGGTCGCCGTGGGCGACGGGCAGGGGAAGGTGGGCTTCGCCACCGGCAAGGCGAACGAAGTCTCCGAGGCGGTCCGCAAGGCCGTGGAGGGGGCGCGCCGCCGCATGGTCACGGTGCCGCTCACCGGGTCGACGATCCCCCACGAGGTGGTCGGCGAACACGGGGCAGGCCGCGTGGTCATGAAGCCGGCGGCGC
>CAZVDJ010000974.1:0-1732 GCA_964626245.1 uncultured Gemmatimonadaceae bacterium | reverse complement strand
GATGACGCGCGCGCCCCGCACGGCGCAGGTGGAGGAACTTGCCAGCGCCGTGGTGTACCGGATGGAGCAATTCGGCATCATGGCGATGCCGGTGACCGATGACCGGGGAATCGTCGTGGGCGTGGTGCACCTGCATGACCTGATGCGCGCGGGGGTGGCATGATGTCGCGCCACCTCGCGACCTGCATGGCACTGTTTGCCGCCGCGGCCTGCCAGCAGGCGAGTTCGCCGCCCGTGGCCAAGGCGCGCGTCGTCCCGGACTCTGCCAACCAGGTGCTGTTCGGCGTCCGCTTCTTCCTCACCGACGGCGGGCTGCGGCGCGCCGAGCTCAAGGCGGACACCGCGTACATGTACGACGAGAACACCCGCACCGAGCTGCGCGTGGTGAACACCACGTTCTACAAGGTGAGCGGGGAAAAGGACGCGGTCCTGACGTCGCGCACCGGCAGCTACAACGTGCGCCTGGGGAGCATGGAGGCGCGCGGCAACGTGGTCGTGCTGGCCACGGACGGGCGCAAGCTCGAGACGCCGCACCTGCGCTACGACCCCAGTCGCAACGAGATCGCCAGCGACTCGGCCTTCACCATCACCGAGTCCGGTGGGCGCATCACCGAGGGGATCGGCTTCATCGGCGACCCCGACCTGAACAACGTGCGCGTGCTGCGCTCGACGCGATCGCGCGGCAGCGCCGTCACCATACCCAAGTCGTGACCGGTCGCCGGGTCACGCTGGGCGTCGTCCTCCTGCTCGCCGCGGCGGCGTGTGGACGCGCGGGGCGCCGGCCGGCCGCCCCGCCGGTCGCGGGCCCGGCGCTGCCAGGCGACTCGATTCCGGCCATCACCTTCGACTCGATCACCCCGCGCATCGCCGGGACGCCCCCCGAGTCGGCGTTCGTGGCCGCGCCGTCAGCTGCACGCCCCGCCGACCGCCCCGCGGAACGCTGCCTGCTCGAGATCGATGGTGATCGCTCGCAGTTCATCAAGGACCCGATCACGCAGAAGTACACCTCGTACTTCGGCGGTGGCTTCACCGGGCGCTGCCCGCGCCAGGGCATCACAATCGTCGCCGACTCGGCCGAGTTCTACGACCAGAACCAGCTGTACTACCTCATCGGCCGCGTGAAGTACAAGGAGCGGCGCGTCACGCTCGACGCCGACCGCCTGACGTACTTTCGCGCCGAGGAACGACTGCTGGCCGAGGGGAACGTCGTGGCGGTGATGTCCGACTCGTCGCGCATGACCGGACCTCGCGCGGAGTACTTTCGGGCCGTGCGCGGCGTGCGCGTTCGGCCGCGCATGGTGGCCACCATGCGCCCCACGCTGACGTTGTACGAGTCCGACTCCACCGGGTCCCGCCGGGGCGAGCCCGTCGTCCTCGTCGCTGACAACATCGTGGGAGAAGGGGACTCGCTCTTCACCGCCTGGGGGAGGGTGGAGCTCGACCGCACCGACCTGCGGGCGCGCGGAGACTCGGCCAGCCTGGACAACGCCCGCCAGTTCTCGCGGCTCATGAAGTCGCCGTACCTCGAGAGCAAGGGGAAGGACGCGTTCACGCTGCGTGGCCTGGTCATCGACATGTACGGTCGAAACCGGTCGGTGGAGCGCGTCGTGTCCAAGGATTCCGCCGTGGCGGTGAGCGCCGACCTGACGCTGGCGTCCGACACCATCGACCTGCGCGTGCGTGACAACCAGCTGCAGCGCGCCTTTGCCTTCGGCCCGGGGGCGGCCTCGGC
>CAZVDJ010000973.1:0-1734 GCA_964626245.1 uncultured Gemmatimonadaceae bacterium | reverse complement strand
GCACGCGCGACTGGCTGGTAGGCGCCGGCTGCAGCCAGCTGGTCAACTCCGAGGCCAGCGCCGCGGTCATCTCGCCGCCGAACATGCGGCGGTTGATCTCGGCCACGACGCCGGCCGCCGTCGTCGTTCCCATCCATGGCACCGACGTGAAGCGCGGGTACTGCCCCGGTTGTCCCCAGTTGCCCAGGATGGACGAGACTGCATTCCACCGGTTGACCATCAGCCCGGCCCAGTACTCGGCGCGGTCGGGATAGCCGTCGGGGGTTTGCCACTGGAAGTTCTGGTGCGCCAGGTCCCACAGCGCGCCGCCAACGCCTTCCCACGTGGACCAGTCGGTCCACGGGTCGACCGTGACGCCCGTGGTGCGCAGGGCGGAGACGTGGTAGTGGAACGGCCGCTTCAGCTTGGCCGGGGCGTTGGCCAGGTTGTTCCGCGTGAGCACCACGCGCAGCATCGCCTTGATGTCGCCCCCTGTCGCGGTGTAGGCCGCGGCGACGGCGTTCACCTGGGCGGGCGACGGGTCGGGGCGAATGAACCAGCGCAGCAGCTTGGTGGCGATGAATCGCGCCGTGGACGGGTGCGCGATGAGGTACTCGGCAAAGGTGATGGCCTCGTCCATCCCCGCGGTGCCGCCTGCCGGGTTGCGCGCGGGAAACTGCATCCCCATCACCGTCTTGGCGCCAAAGTCGTGATAGTCGGCGCGATACAGGAAGTTGCGGTTCTGGTCGATGGTCCAGCCGGTGAGGACGCGGGCAAAGTCGTGCACGTCCTGCTGCGTGTAGCCGCCGTCCCACCCCACGGTGTGCAGCTCCATCAGCTCGCGGGCGTAGTTCTCGTTCACCCCCCAGCGGGTGCTCCACACCTGGTCCAGGTAGATGAGCATGGCGGGCGAGCGCATGCTGGCCCGCACCATGTCGGGAAACCTGCCTAACGCGTGCCGCTGGATCACGTCACGGTAGTCCACCAGGCGCGGTGGGGCGTTGGCGATGTTGAAGTGGTCGGCCCAGAACTCCGTCATCCGCTCCTTGAGCTGGCGACGGGAGAAGGTCGCGCGCTCCACGATGGCACGGTTGGCGGGGCCCACCACGTCCTGCCAGTAGGTGGCGTCACGGGCCAGCAGTTCGGCCTGCGTGTAATGGAACTGCGGGTAGCGCGTGCGAATGCGCGTGTCGCACGCCGAGTCGTCGATGGCGTCGGCGTTGAGCTGTTCCTCGAGATAGCGGTCGAAGCCGGCCGCCTTGATGGCGGAGACGTCGGCCGCGGTCATCCCCAGGGTGACACGCCGCAACAGGCGCAGGTCCAGGTCCTTCCACTCGGCGCGCTGTCCCAGCCGCTCGATCAGGGCGCCGTACGGTGCGCGTCCCTGCGCCTGTGCCTCGTCAGGCGCCACCGCGGTGGCGAACGCGGCGCCGGCGAGCGCGGCGGCGCCGCCGGCCAGGAAGGCACGACGGGACGGCGAGCCCGAAGGGTCGCCCAGCTCGTTCGGGTCGTCGCGGTCGTGTGGCATGTGGCCAGAGGCTCGGGTCCGATCGGGAGGACCGACGCCGAGAGGCGCGGGTCACACGCGTCTCACGATAGTGCGCCGCAGCGCGCGCGCAATGCGACGTGGCGCACAGGTATCGCGCGCGCCCGCGCGACGCTATTCCTCGCCCTTGAGGCGCCGCATCGCGGCCTCCACTCCCGACGGAACCAGGAGGTTGTCGGCAATGGCGGCGATCTCCTCGGCGTCGCGCC
>CAZVDJ010000972.1:0-1737 GCA_964626245.1 uncultured Gemmatimonadaceae bacterium | reverse complement strand
TCGGGCACCCCGGCATGGCGAACGAGCTGTCCAGCCGTCTGGACGAACTGGAGGAATCCGCGTGAACCGATTGCCCACCGCACGACTGGCCACTGCCGCGCTCCTGACGCTGGCGGTCGTGATGCCTGAACGACTGCACGCCCAGCGCGCGAGCGCGGTCGCCGCGCAGCCCGTGAACATCGGGACGCGCGTGCGGATCTTCGCCCCGTCGCTCCGGCGCGAGCGCTACACCGGACGGGTGGAGGCCATGGATGCGAGCGAGGTCACGCTCGACACCGCCGGGGTGCGCCGCCGCCTGGGCTTTGAAACCGGGCCGGTGCTGGTGGAGTCGTTCCGGCGCGTGACCATCCGCACCACCTCCATCGAGGGGATCGAGGTGAGCGCGGGGCGCACCACCCGCGGCGCGACGATCAAGGGGATCCTCATTGGCGGACTCGCCGGCGCGCTGCTCGTCGGCTTCGGACAGTTGCCCGAGGTCAACCCCAAGGCATCCGACTTCCTGAAGGGCGCCCCAGTCGGCCTCGCCATCGGGACGGTGGCGGGCGGCATCGTCGGCTTCTCGCTCGGCGGCGAGCGCTGGGTCCCGGGAGAGCTGCCGAGGTAGGGCGGCGCGCCGCCCCCCGGCCCCGCGCCTAACGAATCTCGCGCGCCGCGTCCAGCACGTGGCCGATGTCGCGCGACAGCGCGCGGGCCTCCTGCGTGGCCGACGACACGTTGTCGATCGACGACTGCACGCCCGCCGACCGCAAGGCGATCATGTCGAGCCGCATGTTCTGCAGCACCAGCGCCGCACTCTCCAGCTGCGTGCGCAACGTGTCCTGACGTGATGCCAGGTCGGCCACGGTCACCCGCTGACGCTCCAGCAGCTGCACGCGCTGGTCGCGCTCCTTCGACTCGGGCTGCGCCCTGGCGGCGGCGATGCGCGCGTCCAGGTCGTCCAGCGCCGACGGATGGACGTCCTCCTCGAGGCGATGGAGCGCCTGCGCCAGCGACCCCACGCGCTCGGCCAGCGCGTCGACAGTGGGGGCCACGTCGGGGATGAGCGCCTTGTCGGCCTTGCCGAGCTTGGCCAGCACTTCCTGCACCGCGAGCCTGTCCGACGCGGCGCGGCGCACGTGGTCGCCGTATGGACCGGCGAGCACGTCGGCAGGGGCGAGTTGGAGCGCGGCCTGCGCCGGCGAGGGGAGTGCCAGGCCGCCGCTGGCCTGCGCCGCCTTGAGGGTGCGCTGCGCGTCCTTCCCGAAGATGTCGCTCCACCGCACACCGTCGGCCCACAGCGACGCCATGCGCCGCGCCAGCGGGATCCCCAGTCCGAATGCCGGAAAGAGGAACCAGGGGAACTCCGGCGAGGTGGCCATGTTGATGAAGGCCAGAAAGCCGACCGTCACCACGGTGCTCCCGGCGCGCCGGCGAAAGGCGCGGATGCGGTCCACCACGCTCAGTTGCGCGAACGTCGCGCTGCTCTCGCGCCCGAGCATCGCGTCGCTGCGGGGGCGCAGGTCGTGCCGCCGTGGTCCCGAGCGGTCACGCACCTCGTGCCACGAGGCGGGCATCCACGGGGGAATGGGCGCCTGTTGCCCCGGCGGCGCCACCGGGACCGGGAGGCGACGGTCGCCCCAGCCGGCGTTGGCCACGTCCACCGCATCGCGGGCGGCGCGCTGCGCCAGCTCCGAGGCCCGTCGTCCCTGCTCGCGCGCGTTGGCCTGGCCAGCCGCGCCGCCACGGCAACCACCGAAC
>CAZVDJ010000971.1:0-1739 GCA_964626245.1 uncultured Gemmatimonadaceae bacterium | reverse complement strand
CGAGGATCCGCTCGGCGCGCGCATTGGCCAGCGTGACCGTGCCGTCGGGATCGCAGGCAATCACCCCGCTGGCCACGTTGCGCAGCACCGCCTCGGTGCGGCGCTGCGCCTCGAGCAGCGCCTGCCGCGACGCCCCAAGGTCGGTCGCCATCTGCCGGAAGGCCGAGTACACCGGGCGGAACTCGTACGGCGGCCGCGTCCCCAGCGACGGGAGCGACCCGGCGCCTCCCGCCAGGTCGAGCGCCGCCGAGCGCAGTTCGCCGATGGGAGCGGCGAGCCCGCGCGCGACCACGCCGCTCAGCCAGAGGGCAACGAGCCCCCCCATGGCAGTGGCGAAGGCCAGGAGGATGGCCAGGTCCCCTCGCTGGCGCTCGAGCGGCTGCTCGCTGCGACGCGCGGGCGCGGCCAGGATGATGCGCTCGCTGCGCGTGTCCATCAGCACGCGATACCCCACGAGGGTGGGAACGCCTCCCACGGTAATGCGACGGTTGGCCGCGACTTCCTCCCCAAACGCGACGCTGCGGGCCGCCACCGGGTCCAGGTAGCGCCCCAGTGGCACCAGGGCGTCGTAGAGCTCGTCGCTGGAGCGTCGCAGCACGCCGCCGCTGTACAGGAAGAGCGGCGTATCCAGGCGCCTCCCCTCCTCCACCAGCCGCCCCACGTCGCTCGTCGCGGCCACCGCCCGGAGCGTCTCGCGCACCAGCAGCTCGCGGGAGAAGCGGTCCTCGTCCTGCAAACGCCCGTACGTCCAGATGGCGAAGGCCGCCGCGGGGATGACGAACGACACGACGAGCGCCACCGTCAGCCGCGCGCGATACGAGGCGCGCCAACGCCGCAGCCGGATCTGCCCCCATCGCCAGAAGGCCCCATCGGCGAAGGCCGCCAGCGTCCAGAGGAGCGAGACGATGGCGAGATCGAGGAGGAGCAGCAGGACGCCGCGCTGCACGAGCGCGTCGAGCGAGCGCAGCTCCACCTCCACGTGCGCGCGGACAAAGCCTCGCATGCCGCCAATGCGCCAGTCGCCGTGCAACTCATCGCCAATGCGCTGCCAGGCCGGCGCCTGCGACGCCACCGCATCGCGCGCGAGCGACGCGACCTGCAGGCGATACGGCGGCTCCACGATGGTCGGCACCTCGAGCCCGAGGAGCGACGCGAAGGGATCGTCCCCGATCAGGCGCGTGCGCGGCGAGACGACGACGGTCACCAGGCGGGTGGAGTCGACGGGCGCGGCGAGCACCAGCTGCACACCCTGCGCCGACGACACTTCGCGCAGCACCGCCCGTCCGCTGGCGGCGGCCTCGGCCACCATGCTCCGTTCGCCCTCGGGGCGGCGCTCGAAGTCGGCGATGACCACCTCGGCGTCGGGGCGCAGCGAATCGCGAGACCAGGTGGCCAGTTCCATCGGGTTACCCGAGGCCGCGAGGTCGGACCCGATGTAGAGGCGCAGCAAGTCCACTCGCGTGCGTGGCGGCGGCACCTCCGCCAGTTCGTCCGCGAATCGCTCCAGCAGGCGGCGCGTCTCGGGATCGGCGGCCGCGAGCCCGGTGACGTCCCGCTCGGCGAGCACGACGCGCTGCCGCGAGACCGATCCCCACACCAGCGTCGCCGCGCCGCACGCCGCGACGAACGAGGCGCGAAGCACGAGACCACGCGCGCGGCTCGCGAAGGCGAGCGCGATCATCGCCGCGATCCAGGGGAGCGGGTACCAGGCGGGCCAGCGCCCCGGCGCGGTCCAGAGC
>CAZVDJ010000970.1:0-1741 GCA_964626245.1 uncultured Gemmatimonadaceae bacterium | reverse complement strand
CGACCTCGAAGAGGTGCATGGCCAGTTCGGGCGGGATGTCGCTCAGCGACTCGAAGTGCTCGCGGGGCACCACCAGCACGTGCCCCAGGTTCACGGGCTGGATGTCCATGAAGGCGATCGCGCTCGAGTCCTCGTAGCAGATCGAGACCTCCCCCGCCCCATTGATCAGGTCGCAGAAGATGCAGTGCTTCACGGGTTCGGTCATGCCTTCACTCCTGGGCTGAGGCGCAGGGTCGACCGGAGCACGTCCGGTGCCACACCGAATCAACGCCCGAACCCGGCAACGGCTCCCACTTTCTGCCCTGGCCGGGGGGCGCGGCGAGGCGGCGTGCGGCGCCAGAGCGCCACTTTCGCGCCCCTGCGCCACACTCCGCGGCGTGGCCCCCTTCCACTATCTTCTGCCGACCCGATCGGTCCCCCCTACCCGCCGACCATGGCTTCCTCGACCAAGGCCGACTCCACCCGCGTGGCCCTCTCGCGCGACCAGTTGCTGCAGGCCTTTCGCACCATGCTCCTGTCGCGCCGCCTGGACGACAAGGAGATCCAGCTCAAGCGCCAGAACAAGATCTTCTTCCAGATCTCCGGCGCCGGACACGAGGCGATCACGACCGCGGCCGGGCTCGTCCTTCGTCCCGCCTACGACTGGTTCTACACGTATTACCGGGATCGCGCCCTGTGCCTCGCCCTGGGGATGACCCCCGAGGAGATGCTGTACGAGGCGGTCGGCGCCGCGATCGATCCCAATTCCGGCGGGCGGCAGATGCCGTCGCACTTTGGCCACAAGGCGCTCAACATCGTCAGCGCCTCGTCCCCGACGGGGACGCAGTTCCTCCAGGCAGTGGGGTGTGCCGAAGGGATCCAGCGTGCGGCGGCGCTCGGGATCACCGAGGGCTTCCAGGGCGACGAGGTGGTCTACGTCTCCTCCGGCGACGGCACCACGAGCGAAGGCGAGTTCTGGGAATCGCTGAATACGGCGAGCAACCTCAGGCTCCCCATCGTCTACGTCATCCAGGACAACCAGTACGCCATCTCCGTCCCGGTGGAGGTGAACACCGCGGGTGGATCGATCTCGAAGCTCGTGGCCTCGTATCCCGGGCTCTACATCCAGGAAGTCGACGGGTGCGACCTGCTGGCCTCCTATGACGTGATGCAGCGCGCCGCGCAGTACGCGCGCGAGCGCAAGGGGCCGGCCTTCGTGCACGCGCACGTGATCCGCCCGTACTCGCACTCGCTGTCCGACGACGAGGTCCTCTACCGCCCGCCCGAGGAGCGCGAGGCCGACGCGGCGCGCGATCCCATCACGACCTTCCCGGCATGGCTCGTGGCCAACGGCCACGCCACCGAGGCGGAGATCGAGCAGCTTCGCGCCGACGTGGATGCGCAGGTGCTCGCCGCCACCGATGACGCGCTCTCGCAGCCGCAACCCGACGCGAGCACGGTGCACTTTGCCGTCTACTCGTCCGACGTGGACCCCACCAGCGAGTCGTTCGACACCGAGGACGATCCGCAGTTCTCGGGCAACGAGACGACGATGGTGGACCTGCTCAACGCCTGCATGAAGGACGAGATGCGGCGCGACGGTCGCATCGTCGTCTTTGGCGAGGACGTCGCGGACGTGTCGCGCGAGGCCTACGTGGGGAAGGTCAAGGGGAAGGGGGGCGTGTTCAAGGTGACGCACGGGCTGCACAAGGAGTTCGGCTCGCAGCGTGTGTACAACTCGCCGCTGGCGGAGGCCAACATC
>CAZVDJ010000969.1:0-1760 GCA_964626245.1 uncultured Gemmatimonadaceae bacterium | reverse complement strand
CGCGCCGCTCGTGCTGCAGGCGTTCGACTGGAACCACGGCGTGTTCGTCGGCGCTGCCTCGCGACTGGTTGAGGAGAAGGGCGGCGTCGCCGATCACCAGCCGGGCGTCGTGCTCCTCGTCGGCGAACCGCGCCACGTCGGCCAACTCGCTGTTGCCGGGCACGAATTCGGGATGGGCGCGCCAGACGTGCTCGAAGAGGAGCTCGACCAGCGCCACGCTGGTCATCGACGAGCGCGAGACGATCACGCGGCGGCCGCCCAGTTCGCTCGCGGGCCGGCGTGAGAAGAGCATCACCGAGCGCACCGGGCCGTCGCAGGAGATCGCGAGGTCGGGGAGCAGGAGGTAGCGACGCGAGTCGCGCGCATACTCCACGGCGGAGACGACGCTCATGTCCAGCGTACCCGCGGCCATCTGCGCATTGAGTGCGCTGGGGATTCCGTCCACGAGCGTCCCGTCCAGCGCCACGATGCCGCGATCGATCGCGCCGTAGACGGGGTAGCAGTTGATGTACGGAATCCGGCCGATTCGCATGTCAGGTCCCCCGGGGGTACCTCAGGCGGCGCGCGCGCCGTCGCCGCCGGCGGCGTCGAAGCGGCGGATGATCCGGTAGAAGGAGTCGCGTTCCGCCGGGACGCGACGGGCCCCGCGGATGAGCCGCAGGATTTCCTCCAGCGACATTCCCTGCGGGGTGGTGGCGCCGACGGCGTGGTAGATCTTCTCGCGCACCACCGTGCCCTCCAGGTCGTTCACGCCGAAGGCGAGCGATACCTGCGACAGGAACGGCGACACCATGATCCAGTGCGACTTGATGTGCTGGAAGTTGTCCAGGTACAGCCGTCCCACCGCGAGGTTGCGCAGGTCGTCGTAGCCGGTGGTGCCCCGCCCCTGCCGGCCCAGCTGCCGCCCCAGCTCGTTGTCATCGGGGTGGTACGCCAGGGGGATGAACGCCAGGAAGCCGCCCGTCTCGTCTTGCAGCTCGCGGAGCATGCGCAGGTGCTGCACGCGGTCCTCCATCGTCTCCACGTGCCCGTACAGCATCGTGCAGTTGGAGCGGATCCCCAGTTCGTGCGCCGCGCGGTGCACGCCGATGTAGTCGGCGCCCCCGAGCTTCTTGTCGGCGATCTGCTCCCGCACGGCGGCGCTGAACGTCTCGGCGCCACCGCCGGGCAGGGTGTCCAGTCCTGCCTCGCGCAACGCCGACAGCACGTCGCGCCACGACATCTTCTCGATGCGCGCCAGGTGCGCGATCTCCACCGCGGTCAGGGCCTTGATGTGCACATGCGGCAGCTCGCGCTTGAGCATGCGGAACATCTCGGTGTAGTACGCCAGCCCGGCCTGCATGTCCAACCCGCCCACGATGTGGAACTCGCGCGTGAGCCCGTCGCGCGCGTGCTCCGCCTCGGCCATCACCTGCTCCATCGTGTAGCGGTACGCCCCGGCCTCCTTGGGCAGCCGCGCGTAGCCGCAGAAGACGCAGGTCTTCCGCAGCACGCAGATGTTGGTGGGGTTGATGTGCTGGTTGGCGGCGAAGGTCACCACGTCGCCGTTGCGGGCACGGTTCGCCGCGTCGGCCAGGGCACCGACCGAGAGGATGTCGGGCGTCTGGTACAGCACGAGCGCGTCGCGTTCGCTCAGGCGCGTCCCTGCCGCGACCTTCTCGGCAATGGGTGCGAGCGCGGGGTCACGCAGCGTGAGCCCGCCGAGATCCACGGCAATCGCCACGGGGGCGCCCTCCTAGGCGTCGAAGCGCCGAACCGCG
>CAZVDJ010000968.1:0-1763 GCA_964626245.1 uncultured Gemmatimonadaceae bacterium | reverse complement strand
GGAGCGCTGCGCGCGGGCCGGCATGGCGCCGCCTCCGGCCGGCAGGCCGCCTAACGACATCGCGCCCGCGCGGGGCGCCGGCACGTTCCCCGACTCCAGCGCCGCCACCAGCGAGGCCGCGCTCGGGAACCGGTTGGTCGGGTCCTTCTCCAGCATCAGCATCACCGCGCGCCCCAGGTCCACCGGGACGCCCGGGCAGCGCTGCTGCACCGGAGCCGGGACCTCGGAGATGTGCTTGACCAGGAGTGCCGGCGTGCTGGAGGCGTTGAACGGGAGCTCGCCCGTGAGCATCTGGTACGCGACGACTCCCAGCGAGTACAGGTCCGAACGACCGTCCACCTCGCGCTCGCCCATCGACTGCTCGGGCGACATGTACGCCGGCGTCCCGATCGCCATCCCGGTCGCGGTCAGGCGTGCGTCGGCCCCGTCGGTCACCGCGCGGGCAATCCCGAAGTCGGTGACCATCACCCGGCCATCCTCGCGGTTGATGAGGATGTTGTCGGGCTTGATGTCGCGATGCACCACCCCGCGCTCGTGCGCGAACGCGAGCGCGCGACCGACCTCCACCAGGTAGCGGCGCGCGTCGTCGAACGGAAGCGGGCCGTCGCGATGCAGCCGGACGGCCAGGTTGTCGCCGTCCACGAAGGCCATCACGAAGAAGACCAGCCCCTCGCGCTCGTCGACCGAATAGATGGGGACGATGTTGGGGTGGCTCAGCTGAGCCGCCGTCTCGGCCTCACGCAGGAAGCGCGTGCGGATCTCCCCGCGAAAGGCGAGTTCCGGCGGGAGCACCTTGATCGCGACCTGGCGCTTCAGGCGCCGGTCCCGGGCCAGGTACACGATCCCCATCCCGCCACGTCCGATCTCGCGATCGAGCTCGTAGTTCGCGCTGAGCACGCGCTCGACGTGCGCGCGAAGTTCCGAGTCCGACGATGACGCGAAAGGTTCTGGCACTCGAGGGGGATCGATGAGAGCTGGCGGGGCGAGCAGCATCGTAGTGTAGCATTGGGCCGGTGGAGCGTCTAGCGCGCCCTCGGTGCCCCGCCCGGCGGACGCATCCGCCGCTACGGCGCAGTTCGCGGAACACTACGTCAGATTGGCCCGCGAAAGTTGCAATCCCCGTCAGCGTGGCGTAGAAAGAGGGACCCAGACCTGCAGGAGACAGGCCAGGCAACGCTCGACTCTACGTCTTCACGTCTCCCCCGACCTCTCGTGAGCCAACGCCAGACCCTTCCCGTCCTCCCGCTCCGTGGGACCGTCACCTTCCCGGGGCTCACCTCGCCAATCGCGGCCGGTCGTCCGGGGACGCTGCGCGCCATCGAGGCGGCGCTCAAGTCCGATCGCCTCGTCTTCGCCGTCGCCCAGCGCGACAATACCGACGAACCGTCGGCCGACATCCTCTACACCATGGGCGTCGTGGCCAGGATCGGGCAGATCCAGCGTGGACTGGGCGGCGTGCAGTTGCTGCTGCAGGGCGAGCAGCGCGCCACCGCGCTGCAGTACACGCTGAGCGACGGCTACCTGACCGCGGTGGTCATGCCCACCGAGGAGATGGCCCCGCTCAATGAGCACGACCCGGCCTTCGAGGCGCTGCACAAGGAGTCGCGCGAGCGTGCGCAGGAGCTGGGTGAAAAGCGCGGCCTCCCCGAGGAGGTCGTGCACCAGGTGCTCGACTCGGTGGAGGATCCCGGGAAGTTCGCCGACCTGGTGGCGGGCTACATCGAGCTCCCCGTGCCGGAGAAGCAGGGGTTGCTGGAGACGCT
>CAZVDJ010000967.1:1470-1764 GCA_964626245.1 uncultured Gemmatimonadaceae bacterium | reverse complement strand
GCTGGACTTCAGGGTGGCCGAAGCCACCGATGATGGCTGTGAGCACCCAGCGCACCAGGGTGAGCGCGGCGTCCGCGACGCCGCGGAAGAAGCGCACCATCAGGTCCCGCGTGTCGCCCGTTAGGCGCGTGAGCGCCAGCCCGAAGCAGACGGAGAAGACGATGAGCGGCAGCATGGCGCCGTCGGCCGCCGCCTTCACCGGATTCACCGGGACGAGTTCGGTGAGCCACTGCGCGAAGGTGGGGATCTGCTTCACGCGCTCGGCCGCGGCGCTCGTGGCGCTCGCCCCGCTCT
>CAZVDJ010000967.1:0-1460 GCA_964626245.1 uncultured Gemmatimonadaceae bacterium | reverse complement strand
GATCGAGCGGGATGCTCCCCATGAGCGGGGGCGCGAGCACGGCCGCGAAGATGCCGCCGGCCGCCAGCACCACCAGGAAGAAGAGGAGCGCGCGCGTCCCGATGCGGCCGATGGTACGCGCGTCGGGGGCGGAGGTGACCCCGACGATGATGCTCCCCATCACCAGCGGCACGACCGTCATGCGGATGGCGTTGATCCAGAGCGTCCCCACCGGTTCGACGATGGGGACGACGGTGGCGAGCGCCGGGCCCTGCGCCACGGACAGGGCGATCCCGACGCCCAGCCCGAGCGCCAGCGCGATGAGGACTTTCGTTGTGAGGGACACGCGCCCAAACTACCGGCGTGCCTCGGCGTGCGCGACCCGCCGGCGTCACCCCTTCCCGACGCGCGCCACCCACCCCGGATCCTTCGGCATGACATACCGTACGGCGACCGACCTGTTCAACGATGCACGGGCCCGCGTGACCCAGGTGACGCCGAGCGACGTGATGCGGATGCGCGACGAGCATCCGGGGATGGTGGTGCTCGACTGCCGCGAGCCTAACGAATGGAACCTGGGCCGCATCCCCGGGGCGCTCTTCATCCCGCGCGGGATCCTGGAGTCCAACATCGAGGCGGCGGTGCCGCGCGACCGCAAGGTCGTGATCTACTGCGCGTCGGGGAACCGCTCGGCGCTGGCGGCGGAGACGCTGCAGCAGATGGGCTACGCCGACGTGGCCTCCATGAGCGGCGGCTTTCGCGGCTGGGTGGACGCCGAGGGCGACGTGGAAGGGTGAGCCGAGCGGCGGTCACGATCGCATGTCGCGCGAGCCTGCCGAGCCGTCGCGTGTCCCGGTGACGCCGGGGCGACAGCCGTCGGCCGCGCCTCCACTGCTCTCGCAGCTGGCGGACGCCCTGGCCAGGCACCCCGGGGCCCCCGCCGAGACCGATGGCAGTCCCGCCCGCGCGGCCGTGGCACTCGCGCTGCGCCACGACCTCTCGGGCGCGCTCGACCTCCTGATGATCCGGCGGGCCGAGCGCGTGGGCGATCCATGGAGCGGACAGGTGGCGCTCCCCGGCGGCCGCGCCTCGCGCGAGGACGCGACGCTCGTGCACACCGCGCTGCGCGAGACGTGGGAAGAGACCGGCATCGACCTGCACCTGCACGGGCACATCCTGGGGACGCTGGACGATCTGCGGCCGCGCACGGCGACGCTCCCGTCGATCATCGTCACCCCGGTCGTGGTGGCGCTGGACGAACAGCGCGGCCCGATTCCGCCGCTCGTGCTGAGCGACGAGGTGGCCGACGCCTTCTGGGTTCCGCTCGACGTGCTGCGCGATCCCGCGGTGAGCCGCGAGTCGTCGGTGCAGGTGCGCGGGGCCACATGGCGCGTGCCCTCGTTCGTGGTGGGCGAGCACGTGGTGTGGGGGATGACCGAGCGGATCCTGCGCCAGTTGCTGTCGCGACTCGGCTGACGCGG
>CAZVDJ010000966.1:0-1767 GCA_964626245.1 uncultured Gemmatimonadaceae bacterium | reverse complement strand
GTTGCACCCCTTGAAGTCGAACAGGAGCCAGCCGTCGAGCCCCGCGTCGGCAATCGCGCGTTGGATCTCGGGGAGCGACTGCAGCTGCAAGCGGGGCATGGCTTACTCCGTGGAGGATGAGGCGGGGCGCCACTCGGCCCGCCAGGCGCACGTCCCTTCGCCGCGCGTGCCGCAGCGCACGTGCTCCACGGCGCCCACGTTGTTCACCAGCAGGCGCAGGAGCTCCTTGAGTCCGGCCTCGTAGTACGTGCAGCCGACGGAGCGCGGCGCGGTTCCCAGCGTGACCGAGCGCTCCACCTCGAGGTAGACGTGCGCCCCGACGCGCGAGATGCGGCCATTGAGGTAGCGGCGCGCGATGCGACGCGAGTGGCTGAGCGCGAGCGGGCGCGCGACGAAGCCGGGGAGGATGCGCATGAGCCGGCGCGGCACGCCACCGATGGTGCGGTAGGCTTCCACGGCGAGGTGGCGTCCCGCGGCACGGAAGACCGCCTCGGCGTCGGGACGTCGGCCCAGCAGGCGTGCCAGCGCCGTCGCCTCGTCGAGCGAGGCACGCTGTCCACGCTTCACCGCGTCGTTGAAGCGGCGGATCTGCATGTAGACCGTGTCGCTGAGTCCGAGGCGCTTGTTGCGCAGGTCCCCGACGAGTTCCGCCTCGAAGTCCTCGACCGGGCTGTCGACGTTGCGGACCGCTTCGAGGAACGAGAGGGGGAGGAGGGCGTCGACCGTATCGGACATAGCGAAGGAGCGAAGCTAACGGCCGCTGTGACCGCGAACAAGTTTCGTCGGTGTCGTGGCGCACGCTCCACACTTTCGCGCCGCACTCGCCCGTCACGCTCGCCCGCAGCACTCGCCCGCACTTCCCCACCGCCGCACCGCGCGACTGGTGTTGCGCGTTGGCGCGCATGGCGCGCGTCGGCGCGCATGGCGCGCGCTCGGCGGCGCCGACACATTGGCACTCGCAGCATGTCACTCCTCCTGCGTTCCCTCGCCGGCTTCACGCTCGCGGCGCTCCTCGCGCTCGCGTCCCGACACGCGCGCTCGCTCTCGCCGTCCGGCGCGTGGACGGCGGTGGTGGTGGGGACGGTGGCGACCGCCGCCGGATGGGTCTGGTGTACGCTCCTGCTCGCCTTCTTCGTCTCGTCGTCGGTGCTCTCACGCTGGCGGCAACGGGAGAAGGCGGCGCGCACGAACGGCCTGGTGGAGAGGGGCGGCGAGCGCGACGCATGGCAGGTGCTGGCGAACGGCGGCGTCTTCGCGCTGTGCGCACTTGGGGCGCTGCTCGTTCCCTCGCCGTTGTGGATCGTGGCCGGCGCGGGTGCGCTGGCTGGTGCGACGGCGGACACCTGGGCCACGGAGATCGGGACGGCGATTGGCGGGCAGCCCTATCGCGTCCTGGGATGGCGCCCCGCGCGGGCGGGGACGTCTGGCGCCGTGACGACGGCGGGGTCGGTGGCGATGCTCGCCGGCGCCGCGCTGCTCGGCGTCACGGCAACGCTTGGCGGCGTCGGGAACCCCGGGAGCGCCGCCGTGTTCATCGGAGGCGTGGCGGGGGCGCTGGCCGACACGCTGGTGGGCGCCACGGTGCAGGAGCGCCGGTGGTGCGCGCGATGTCACGAGGCCACGGAGTGCCGCACGCACGCTTGTGGCAACGCCACCGAGCGGCGCGGCGGATGGGCAGGCATGGACAACGACGCGGTGAACCTAACGAGTACCGTGGTGGGGGCCGCCGTGGCGCTGGGGACCGCATGGTGAGCCGCCGCTCCCGCG
>CAZVDJ010000965.1:0-1767 GCA_964626245.1 uncultured Gemmatimonadaceae bacterium | reverse complement strand
GCCCTGGGGTGGAAGTGGGATCGCGTGAACGTCCATGGCGGCGCGATTGCGTTGGGGCACCCGATCGGCGCCAGCGGCGCGCGCGTCCTGATCACGCTGCTGCATGCCATGGCCGACCGTGGCGCCGGGCGCGGGCTGGCGACGCTGTGCCTCGGTGGCGGCGACGCCGTGGCGCTTGCCGTCAGCCGCGTCGGCTGAGTCGCCAGGTCCCGCCGTGCCCGAGCGCGCGGACGGCGGTGAATCCGGCGTTTCCGTCCCGCCGCTCTGGCGGCTGGCGGTCTTCGTCCTCGCCTCCTCGGTGGGGGTGCTGGGGGGGCGTGCCCTGCTGCCGCCGCTCACCGCGTGGATCGAGTCGGTGACGGATGTCCGGCTCCCGACCTTTGTCATGACGCTCGCGGTGGGGTTGCTGGTGGGGCACTGGTGGACCTTTCGCCAGGTGCAACCCGATGGATGGCGGCGCGTGGCGCTCGACCGGTCGGCGTGGAATGCGCGCGCGGTGCTTGGCGGGGCGGCACTCGGCGCGGCCGCCGTGGGCGTTCCCTCGCTCGTGCTGCTGGCCATCGGCTGGTTGCAGCTGGAGCCCATGCCGGCCGGCAACGCGTGGGGTGCGGCGCTCGTCACGCTCGCCTTTCTCCTTCCCGCGGCCTTGTGGGAGGAGCTGGCGGTGCGCGGCTACCTGCTCGCCCTGCTGCGGGAGCGCGTCGGGGCACGCCTGGCGATCGTGATCACGAGCGTGCTCTTCGGCCTCATGCACCTGGAGAACGCCGGGGCCACGCTGCAGTCCATCGCCGTCGTCACGCTCGCCGGGATCTTCCTGGGGAGCATCGTGGTGGCGATGCGGAGCCTGTACGCCGCGTGGTCGGCGCACGTGGCGTGGAACTTCGTGATGGCCGGTCTCATGCACACCTCGGTGAGCGGGATCGGGATGGGAACGCCGAACTATCGCACGATCGACGCCGGCCCGGATTGGGCCACCGGCGGGACGTGGGGGCCCGAGGCCGGGCTCTTTGCGGCTGCCGGGATGCTCTTGGCCATCTACTTCCTGCTGCGGCGCCATGGGCGCCCAAGGAGCTGAACGCACATGTCCGACACGGTGGCGGTAATCGGGGCGGGGCAGATGGGGAACGGGATTGCGCACGTCTTCGCGCAACACGGCTTCCCGGTCACCATGATCGACGTCTCCGAGGCGGCACTGGCCCGCGGGCGGTCCACGATCGAGAAGAACCTCGAGCGCCAGGTGAAGAAGGGTTCGCTCGAGCCAGCGGCCAGGGACGCCACCCTCGCGCGCCTGGCCACCAGCGCCGACATCGGCGCCATCGCCGGCGCAATGCTCGTGGTGGAGGCTGCCACCGAGAATGTGGAGCTCAAGCACCGCATCTTTGGCGACATGGACCGCCTGGCCGAGCCGGGGGCGATCCTCGCGAGCAACACCAGCTCCATCTCCATCACCGACATCGCCGCCCGGACGCGTCGTCCCGAGCAGGTGATCGGGATGCACTTCATGAATCCGGTGCCGGTGATGCAGCTGGTGGAGGTCATCCGCGGCCTCGCCACCAGCGACGCCACCACGCAGCGCGTACTGGAGCTGTCGAGGGCCGTGGGCAAGACGCCGGTGGAGGTGAACGACTTTCCCGGCTTCGTGGCCAACCGCATCCTGCTGCCGATGATCAACGAGGCCGTCTTCGCGCTCATGGAGGGCGTGGGAACGGTGGAGGCGATCGACACCGTGATGAAGCTCGGCATGAACCACCCCATGGGACCGCTCGC
>CAZVDJ010000964.1:0-1767 GCA_964626245.1 uncultured Gemmatimonadaceae bacterium | reverse complement strand
CAGAGTGTGCAATTTCAATCGCCATTTCTGTGCAACGTGAGATCGTCATTGACACGAAGCACCGGCGGCGGCCGGGATGCCCAAGGCGTCGAACTGGCGGAAACGGCCGGCCGCGCCGGACACCTGGCGCGCGGGCGCTCTGCGCGCCCGCCACACGCAGCGAAACGGTACCAGACGCAAGGTTTCGGTACAGCAGCCCGGCCTGCAGTCCCTACGATCCAGAGCAGCCCCATGACCTCCCCGCCCCCCCGCAAGCTCCTGGACCGCATGCGCGACGCGCTGCGGGCTCGACACATGAGCCGGCGGACGGAAAAAGCGTACCTCGGGTGGGTGGTGAAGTACGTCCGCTTCCATCAGTTGAAGCATCCCGACTCGCTCGGTGAGGCGGAGATCGTTGCGTGGATCACCTACCTCGCCTCCGATCGACGACTCGCACGTCCGACACAGATGCAAGCGCTGAGCGCCGTCTCGTTTCTCTATCGGGTCGTGCTGCAACGAGAGGTGAGCGACCTGCGCTCGGCGCTGCGCGCCACCACGCCCCGCCGGCTACCCACCGTGCTGTCGCGCGAGGAAGTTGGTCGACTGCTCGGGGTGCTTCACGCGGAGCCGCGACTGATCGCCTTGCTCCTCTACGGCGGTGGGTTACGACTCATGGAATGCCTGCAACTTCGCGTGAAGGACGTCGACGTCGCGCGAGGCGAAATCCGTGTGCGCCGCGGAAAGGGCGACAAGGATCGGATCACCATGCTCCCGCAGGCAGCTCGTCCCCTCCTGGAGTCCCAGCTGGCGCGCGTCCGCCGGCTGCACAGCAGCGACCTGGCCAGCGGCGGCGGTCGTGTGCCGCTCCCGGATGCCCTTGAGCGCAAGGCGCCCAGTTGGGCCAGCGAGCTGGCGTGGCAGTGGGTATTCCCCGCGCGCCGGCCGTACCGGGACACCGAGAGTGGCGAACAGCGGCGGCATCACTTGCATGAGAGTGCCGTTCAGCGTCGGATCAAGCGCGCCGTTGCCGAAGCCGGAATCGCGAAGCGCGCAAGCTGCCACACCTTGCGCCACTCCTTCGCGACACACCTGCTCGAGGACGGCTACGACATTCGTACCGTCCAGGAGCTGCTGGGGCATTCCGACGTGGCAACGACGATGATCTACACCCACGTGTTGAACCGTGGGCGACTCGGAGTGCGCAGCCCGGCGGATCGCATTGGATAGCGCGTCGCCGGGCCGGACGCGCACGAAGCTCGTGGGTACGGGCACCACTCGACTCATGCCAACGCCCTCCCTCGAAACCGACCCACTCGATCGACCGACAAACCACGCCGACACCGCAGGCTATCGCGCTACCTGGTTGTGCGTGGATCTCCTGCAACGCACGTGAACATCTACAGCAGGGCAACCCGCGATTCTCGGCCGCTGAACGACTGACGGGCCCAGCACAACCCATTGCCTCGAGGGTACTTGCACTCTCACGCTCGGTCCTGACCACACATTTTCGCGCGCACGCTTCGCAGTCTATCTGCACCCGGGTGCGACAGCTATTGCGGCGGAATGGAGGTAGGGTGAATTCTGTTCGCGGCCCGTCGAAGCCGCCGCTGCTGCCGTGGTTAGGGGAGAGTGGGGGCGGTGTGGGAGGCGGGTGAATGAAGAGTTATGCCGTCCGACTCCTACGCGACTTATGGCCGACTTGATCGATGTGCGACTTTCGTTGCAGGCCGATGACCCGAGCTCGTTGACGTTTGACGATGTCTACGCGGGCCTCGAGCATCCATGGTA
>CAZVDJ010000963.1:0-1776 GCA_964626245.1 uncultured Gemmatimonadaceae bacterium | reverse complement strand
GGGAAAGAAGGAGCTGGGGCAGCTGGGGCTCGCCGATCCGGCCAAGGTCATCGACGGGTGCGTGGTGCGGCAGCAGAAGGCCTATCCCGTCTACGACTCGGAGTACTCGGCGCACCTGAAGGTCGTGCGCACCTTCATCGACGGGATTCCCAACCTGCACACCGTCGGGCGCAACGGGATGCACAAGTACAACAACGCCGACCACTCCATGCTCACGGCCATGATGGCGGTGGCGAACATGAAGGGGGCGTCGCACGACGTGTGGGCGGTGAACACCGACTTCGACTACCACGAGGAACAGAAGCTCGAGCCGGACACGTCGAAGGGAACGCCACCGCGCCCGGTCGCGACGGCGCGCGCCGGCGTCGCGTGACGATCACGTGAAGCTCGGGTGCGGATCGGCGTCGATGCGACCTGCTGGGCCAACGCGCGCGGCTACGGGCGGTTTGCCCGCGAGCTGCTGCGGGCCATGGTGACGCTGGCGCCCGAACACCGCATCATCTGCTTCGGGGACCGGCGCGCGTTCGACGCCTTTCCGCTGGCAGCGCCTAACGTGGAACGCGTGCAGGTCGCGCTGCACGAGTCGCCCACCACGGCGGCCGCGGCCGACGGGGCACGGGCACCCGCCGACATGCTCCGCCTGACACGCGCGGTCTGGCGGGCGGCGCCCGACGTCTTCCTCTCCCCGTCCGTCTACACGTACTTCCCACTCCCCCCGGGCCTGCCCGCGGTGGTGACCATCCACGACGCCATCGCCGAGCGCTTTCCGCACCTCACCCTCCCCACGGCCCGGGCGCGGCTGTTCTGGAAGCTCAAGGTGGGGCTGGCCGTACGGCAGGCGCGCCTGGTGCTCACCGTGTCGGAGCACGCCCGGCGCGACCTGGTGCGTGTCCTGGGCATCCCGGAGCGCCGGTTGCGCGTGGCGGAAGAGGCGCCGGCCGAGGCCTTCCATCCGGTCGCTGCCGCGGAGGCACGCGCTGCCGCCGCCCGGGTGGGAGTGCCGGACGGGGCGCCGTGGTTCACCTACGTGGGAGGCTTCAACCCGCACAAGCGGCTCGACCTCGTCATCTGCGCGCACGCCGCCCTGGCCGCCAGCTGCACACCGGCGCCGCACCTCCTCCTCGTGGGCACCACCACGGGTGACGTCTTCTTCGGAGAGTTGGGCCGGCTGCGCGAACTCGTGGCCGCGTGCGGCACCGGGGCGCTGGTGCACTGGACCGGCTTCGTTGCCGACGAGGAGTTGCGCGCCCTGCACGCGGGGGCGGTCGCCACGCTCCTGCCGTCGGAGTGCGAGGGCTTCGGTCTCCCGGCCGTGGAGGGCGCCGCGTGCGGGACGGCGGTGGTGGCCACCACCGAGAGCCCGCTGCCGGAACTCCTGGCCGGGGGCGGGATCTTCGTGGCCCCGGGTGACCTCGAGGCCCTCACCTCGGCGATGCGGCGTCTCGTCTCCGACCGCGACTTCCAGCAGGCGTGCGCGGCGCAGGCACTCGCGCGCGCGCGCGCCCTGACGTGGGAGCGCGCGGCGCGATCGACGCTTGGCGCCCTGCAGGAGGCGGCCGCATGAGCGCCCTTCGCTTCCTGATGCTCACGACCTTCTATCCGCCCTACAACTTTGGCGGAGACGGGATCGGGATCCAGCGCCTCTCGCGCGGGCTGGTGAAGCGCGGGCATCACGTGACCGTGGTGCACGATGCCGACGCCTACAACCTGCTGCACGAGGGGGCGGAGCCGGCAGTCCCCGCGCACGACGACGACCAGGGGGTGGAGGTGATCCGG
>CAZVDJ010000962.1:0-1776 GCA_964626245.1 uncultured Gemmatimonadaceae bacterium | reverse complement strand
CCTGCCAGCGCCCCACGCGTCGCGTCTCCGCATCCCTTCGTGCCCTCCCCCATGGCCTACGAGAATCTCACGCTCGACGTCGCCGACCGCATCGCGACGCTGACCGTCAACCGCCCGGACAAGCTCAATGCGCTCAACGACGCCACCATTCGCGAGCTGGCGCTCGCGACCGAGGAGATCGGCGCACGCGACGACGTGGGCGGGGTGATCCTGACGGGCGCGGGCCGCGCCTTCGTGGCCGGCGCCGACATCAGCGAGCTCTCGAGCCAGAGCCCCATGGAAGCGAAGCGGCGGTCGGCCTACGGACAGGCCGTCTTCGACCGATTCGAGCAGTCGCCCAAGCCCGTCATTGCCGCCATCAACGGCTTCGCGCTGGGCGGCGGGTGCGAACTCGCAATGGCCTGCCACATCCGCCTGGCCTCGGAGGCGGCCAAGTTCGGCCAGCCGGAAGTGAAGCTCGGGATCACGCCGGGATATGGAGGGACGCAGCGCCTCCCGCGCCTGGTGGGACGCGGCCGTGCGCTCCAGTTGCTCCTGACGGGGGAGTTGATCGATGCCGCGGAGGCGTACCGTCTGGGGCTGGTGAACAAGGTGGTCCCGGCCGCCGAGCTCCTCGGGGCTGCGCGCGCGATGATGCAGGCCATCCTGGCCAACGCGCCGTTGGCCGTGGCCCTGTGCATCGAGGCCGTGCACCGCGGCGCGGAGTCCACGCAGGCCGACGGACTCAACCTCGAGGCCAATCACTTCGCCGTCCTCTCCGGCACGGCCGACATGGCCGAGGGAATGGCGGCCTTCCTGGCCAAGCGTCCCGCCACGTTCACCGGACGGTGACTCTCGCCGTCACCTCGCTGGCAATCCGCGACTTCCGGAACCTGGCGCGGGTAGAGCTGGCGATGCCACGCGCCGGTGTGGTGCTGGTGGGCCCCAACGGCCACGGCAAGACCAATTTCCTCGAGGCCATCCACTATCTGCACACGCTGCGATCGGTGCGCGGCGCGCGCGACGTGGACCTCGTGCGCTTCGGGGCGGAGGGCTTCCACGTGGGGGCGCGGGTGAGCGGCGCAACCGTGGGTGAGGTGCGCGTCGGCTTTGCACGCGCCGCCAAGCGCAAGCGCGTCCTCCTCGACGGCGTGCCGTGCGAGCGGCTGGCCGACGCTTTCGGGGCCGTGCCCTCGGTGATGTTCTCCCCGCGCGATGTCGAGCTCGTGTCCGGGGCGCCGACGGCCCGGCGGCGCTTCCTGGACATCGCGCTGGCCACCACGTCGCGCCGCTACCTGGTGGCGCTGCAGCGCTACCGGGCGGCGCTCGTCAGGCGCAACGCCGCGCTGCGCGAGGCGGCCCGGCGGGGCGATGGTGCCGCGCGCGTCTCGGTGTGGGAACCGGCGCTCGCGGAGGCGGGGGCCGTGCTCTGGTGCGAGCGGGTGCGCTGGACGCGCTGGGCGGCGCCCCGCCTGGCCGAGCGCTGCGCCGCCATCGGGGAGCGCGAGCGCGTCACGCTCACGTACCACAGTTCGCTCGAGGTGCCGGCGAGCGGTGGCGACGACGAGGGAGTCGTGCGCGAGGCCCTCGCCACGGCATTGGACCGCGACCGCGCGCACGACCTGCGCCGCATGCTCACGCATGCCGGGCCGCATCGCGACGACCTGGCGCTCAAGCTGGGCGGTCGCGTGATGCGCACCTTTGCCTCGGCGGGGCAGCAGCGCACGGCGGCGATCGCCTTGCGGCTGGTGGAGCGGGAGACGCTCCGTGACGGCGTGGGGCGCGCACCGCTCGTCC
>CAZVDJ010000961.1:0-1778 GCA_964626245.1 uncultured Gemmatimonadaceae bacterium | reverse complement strand
GCGGGGGCGCGCCGGACGCCGCGGGCAGCCCTGGTGGCCGGTCCGCCGCCGGCGAGCGGCGCCGCCCGGCGACCAGCGCCCTCCCGGTGCAGGAGGCGACGGCGCGCATCGACGCCATTGCGGCTGGCGGCGCCGGCGTGGCCCGGGTCGATGGGCTGGTCGTCTTCGTGCCGCGTACCGCGCCCGGCGACCTGGTGGAACTCTCCTATGTTCAGAAGGACCGCCTGGGGCACGGGCGCCTGCGCCGGCTGGTGGAGCCGTCGCCCGCGCGGGTCACGCCGCGCTGCCGCCACTTCGAGCGCGATCGATGCGGGGGGTGCCAGCTGCAACACCTGCGCGACGACGCGCAGCAGGAGGCGCGTCGCCACATCATCGGCGACGCGTTTGCCCGCATCGCCAAGCGCCCGGTCGAGGTCCCTCCCGTCATCGCCAGCCCTGCCGCCTGGGGCTACCGGAACAAGCTCACCCTCACGCTGCGGCGTGACGGGGCGCGCTGGCGCGCCGGGTTGCACCAGTGGGACGACGTGGATCGCGTCTTCGCGATGGAGGAATGTCCCATCACGCATCCGGCGGTCGTGGCCGGCTGGCACGCCGTGCTGGCCGCGCAGCAGTTCCTGCCGCCGGTGGCCCAGCTCCGCGGCGCCGTGCGGCTGAGCGGCGAGGGACTCGCCGTGGTCTTCGAGGGGATCGCCCACTGGCCGCAGGCGCGGGACTTCGCCGAGTGCCTGACGAGAGTCGCGGCGACCATCGGTCGCGGGGCGACTCGCGGCGTGGACGCGGTGCGCTGGATCGACCTCGAGGGGCGGCATCATGACGTGCTCGACGTCGTCCCCGAGCGGCCGCCGGCCTCGTTCGAGCAGGTAAACCCGGCCATGGCAGCCCGGCTGCAGGCCGACGTGGTGGCGCTGGTGCGCGGGTATGCACCGTCGCATGTCATCGACGGGTACGCCGGCGGGGGCGAGGTCGCCGCGACCCTGGGCGCCCAGGGCATTCGCGTGACGGCGATCGAGCTCGACCCCGAGGCCGCGCAGCACGCCGCCAGACGGCTCGTCCCTCCCTCGACAGTCGTCGAGGGACGAGTCGAAGACGCGCTGGCCACGCACCTGCCGGCCGACGTGGTGATCCTCAACCCACCGCGTGCCGGCATCGACGCCCGCGTTTGCGCCGTGTTGGAGGCGGTGGCCGGCGCCCCGCCGCAGGCGCCGGGACCGTCGCCGCGCGCCATCGTGTACGTCAGCTGCAATCCGGCCACGCTCGCGCGCGACCTGTCCCGACTCCCGTCGTACTCGATCGCGCGCGTGCAGGGTTACGACATGTTCCCCCAGACCGCGCACGTGGAAACCGTGTGCCACCTCGTCCCGCACGCCGGGAGGACTGCGTGAAGTACATCGTGGACGTGAATGGCGAGCGCCTGGAGATCACCCTCGACGGCGCCGACGCGGTGATCGGTGACGAGTCGAAGCTCGCCCACCTGGCCGAGGTCGACGGGACGCCCATTCACCTGGTGACGATCGGCGGTGCACTGCATCGCGTGGCCGTGCGGCGAGGCGATGCACGCGGCCGCTACAGCCTCTGGATGGACGGCCACCGCTTCGAGGTGGAGGCACTGGACGAGCGCATGCGCACCATCCGTGACCTCACCGCCGCGTCCGGCGCCGCGACGGGGCCGCGTCCGCTCGTCGCCCCCATGCCCGGTCTCATCGTGCGAGTGTCCGTCGCCGTGGGCGACCAGGTGCAGGCGGGGCAGGGTGTGGTGGTGATGGAGGCGATGAAGATGG
>CAZVDJ010000960.1:0-1780 GCA_964626245.1 uncultured Gemmatimonadaceae bacterium | reverse complement strand
CCAGGTTGGCCGGAGCATACGCCGGTTGTCCCATCGTCACGAGCGGCGGGGCGCGAACGGGCGGGACACCGACGAGTGCGGAGCGGGGGCGTGGTTCCTCCCCCCGTCTTCCGTCTCCCGCCTCCCGTCTGACCTTCATGCGCTCCCTCGTCATCCAGACGTCGTTCCTCGGCGACATGGTCCTCACCACGCCGCTCATCCGCGAGCTGGCGCGGCGCGGCGAGGTGGACGTGGTGGCGACGCCGGCAAACGCTGGATTGCTGGCGCACAACCCGCGCGTGCGGCACGTCTACCGCTACGACAAGCGCGGCGCGCACGCGGGGGCGCGCGGCTTTCGCGAGATCGTGCGGCTGGCGAAGGCGCATGCCGACAACGACACGGCGTACCTGGCGCAGGGCTCCGTGCGGAGCGCGGCGCTCGCCGTGGCGGCCGGCTGCCAGGACCGCATCGGCTTCGAGTCGTCGTCCGGGCGCTGGCTGTACACGCGGCGCTACCCGTACCACCGCGAGTGGCACCACGCGGAACGCCTCTGGTCGCTCTCCGGGCACGGTGACGGCGCGCGTGCGGCGGCCGCGGCGCTCAAGCCGGAGCTCTTTCCAGGCCCGGCCGAGGAGGAGCAGGTGCAACGCCTGCTCGACGTCAACGCCCACGCGGGCGAGCCGCTGCTCGCCATCGCGCCGGGCTCCGTCTGGGCCACGAAGCGATGGCCGTACTTCGCGGCGCTGGCGCGACGGCTCGCACTGCTGGGGCGCGTGGTCGTGATCGGTGGTGCCGACGACACTCCGCTCGCCGAGGCGATCCGGGCCGAGACATTCGGAAACGCCATCGATGCCACCGGGGCACTCTCGCTGCTCGCGTCGGCGGCGATGATCGGCCGCTCCGCGGTCCTGGCGAGCAATGACTCGGCACCGCTGCACCTGGCGTCGGCGATGGACACGCCCACCGTTGCGCTCTTCGGCCCCACGGTGCCGGCGCTTGGCTTCGGCCCGCTGTCGAGCGCGTCGCGCGTTGGAGAGGTGGCCATGCTCGACTGCCGCCCGTGCGACGCGCACGGGCCGCGAAGCTGCCCGCTGGGCCACTGGCGCTGCATGCGCGACCTGACCGTGGCCGAGGTCCTGGATGCGGTGGAGTCGGTGCGTCGGCTGCATCCTCTGGAAGGGGGGCGACCGGAATGACCGGAATTCCGCATCCGGTGTTGGGGCTCGTCCTGGCGCTGGTGGTCGGTTTCGTCCTGGGGCTGCTGGGTGGAGGCGGGTCGATCCTGGCGCTTCCGATCTTTCTCTACGTCTTTCTGGTCCCGGTCAAGCCCGCGATCGCGATGAGCCTCGTCGTCGTGGGGATGAGCGCCCTGGTGGGCTTCGCTTCGCACTGGCGGCAGGGGACGGTGGCGCTCCGTATCGCCCTCCCCTTCGGCGCCTTCGCGATGCTCGGCGCCTACCTCACCGCGCGCCTCGCGCACCGCGTCCCGGCGGAGGTGCAGCTGGGCCTGTTCGCCGCGTTCGCGGTCACGGCCGCCGTCCTGATGTTGCGCGACTCGCTGCGCTCGGCGGGCGAGGAACCCGCGAGCGAACTCGGGAACGAACCCGCGCGCGAGCCGGGGCGGTTGGTGCCGCCGGTCGGCGACGCCGGCACGATGTCATTGGGGTGTACGGGTGAGGCGCGCACGAGCAAGGCGGCCGTTGCGACCGGCGACGCCGGCGAGGCCGGGATTCGAGGCTTTGGCGCAGGGCTCGCGCTCCAGGCGGTGGCGGTGGGAACCCTGACGTCGCTCATCGGGGCG
>CAZVDJ010000959.1:0-1781 GCA_964626245.1 uncultured Gemmatimonadaceae bacterium | reverse complement strand
CGGGCGGGCGGCGCGAGCGACGCGACGTCGGGACCGCCGACGTCGGCTCCCCACAGGGTGGTCCCCGTCGTGGCGAGGATCGACTGCAGCTGCTCCCACTCGACCCCGGTGGCGAGGAAATGAAAGTGCGCCCCCATCGCGCTACGGACGACTTTAGCGTTCCAGACGTCAACGGTTCCCGGAAGGGCGAAGACGGCGCTGGCGCCGAGGCCGGCCGCCGTCCTGATGATGGTCCCCACGTTGCCGGGATCCTGCACCGCGTCGAGTACCAGCGGCCGGAAGGTGCCATCGGCCGGCAGCTGGAGCCCGGGCTCGCGTGGCACGCGCGCGACCGCCAGGAAGCCCTGCGGCGACTCCGTTTCGGCCGCACTCTGGAACTCGCGGTCGGTGACGTGCGTCACCGGGATCCCGCGCGCCTCGAACGCCGCCAGGAGCGCTGCGCCGCGCGGGTTTGCGGGAAGCTGTGGTGCCGCGAGCACTCCCACCACGTCCAGCGTGGCGCGCGCCAGCTCCTCGCCGGCGCGGATCCCTTCCACCACGAAGAGTCCCTCTCGCTCACGGGCCTTTCGGCGCGAGAGGTCGCGGGCCAGCGTCAGCAGCCGCATCGAATGTCCCGGTCGTGGTGTATCATCGACAACAGTAGGTACGCGATGGGGTCACCCCCCGTTTCGTTCGCCCGCGCCATCATGCACTCGCCACATCCCTCTTCCGCCGGTCCTCGCACGCCCCCTCGCCCGCGCCTGCGCGCGCCGCTGGTGGCGGCGCTGTTCATCCTGCTGGCAGGCACCGGCGCGTGCGCCATCTCGACGCAACGCGAGATCGAACTCGGGACCGACTTCTCCAACCAGGTGAACGCACAGCTCCCGCTGGTCAACGACCCGGAGGCGGTGCGTTACGTCAATGTCCTGGGCGACTCGATCGCCCGCGTGGCCGACGACCGAAATCTCGACTGGCGCTTCTTCATCGTCGATAGCCCCGAGGTGAATGCCTTTGCGATCCCCGGCGGCTTTGTGTACGTGAACCGGGGGCTCATCGAGCGCGCCACGAGCATGTCGCAGCTGGCCGGCGTGCTGGGACACGAAATCGGGCATGTGGTCCGCCGGCACAGCGTGAAGCAGATGCAGGCCGGGCAGCGCCTGAACTTCGGCGTCCTCCTTGGCTGCATCCTCACGCCCATCTGCACCAACGGCGGCGACGTGGCGGTGGGGATGGCGGGCAACCTGGCCATGGCGTCGTTCTCGCGCTCCGACGAGGCGGAGTCGGACCAGGAGGCCATTCGCTACGTGATGCGGGCCGGCATCGACCCGCGCGGCGTGCCCGAGATGTTCCGCATCCTGATCAAGGAACGCAGCGACCGCCCCACCGGCGGCATCGACGCCTGGTTCCGCACGCACCCCATGGAGGAGGACCGCGTGCAGGCGACGGAGTCGACGATTGCCCAGTTCAGCAAGGCATCGCTGGACCGGCTCACGCGCGACACGCCGCGCTTCCAGGAGTTCAAGCGACGGCTCGCGGCGCTCCCCGCGTCGGCGCAGCGGGTGAGGTAACGCCGTCGCATGCAACGCGTCAGACCAGATGTGAGCCGGGTCGCGGAACACCCGGTGCGCGCGGTCACCGCGCCGGCATCCGGCGCCGCCCCATCTGTGCGACTGCCGTCAGGCACCACCACCCTCGAATCCACTCTCATGCTCCGGCCTTCTCCGCCCCGCGCCCGCCAGGTCTCGCGAACCCTCCCCGTTCTGCTGGCGGCACTCGTCCTTTCGGCGTCCAGCGCCAGCGCA
>CAZVDJ010000958.1:0-1781 GCA_964626245.1 uncultured Gemmatimonadaceae bacterium | reverse complement strand
GACGGCCATCGGCGAATCGTACCTGCGCCCGGTCGACTACTGACATCCCCCGCCGCCTCGTGTCGTACGTCCTCAAGCTGCGCGACGTGATCGTGGGACGCTCCGAGCTCGACGCGCGTGATTCGGCGCGCCGTACCGCGCGGGGCCCCTTTCGCCCCGGACTCGGCTGGGAGCTGGTCGAGCCGATCTTCGACCTGCTTCCCCTGGACGCCGCGCACGCGACGGAGGAGCAGCGCGCCCGCTATCGCAAGGCGCGCGACACGCTCGCGTTGTCGCTCTATGCCCCGGACGGCACGCTCGTCGACACAGCGCGCATCGACGTCGTGCGCGACCCGGCGTCGTCCACCGGGCTCACGCTCGATGTGGGGATCGTGGACGACGCCTTCTTCGCACGCTGAGCCGACGGCGCCGCAGCGGGGGGCAGCGGGGTGCAGCGGGGTGAATCGGAGTCCGCGCCTGGACGCGACTGGTGCACCGGCGCGGAGGTGATGCCGGTGACCTAACGAGTCTTGAGCGCGGCGCCCGGCTTGAGGTGTACGAAGATGGTGCCATTCGGCCCCCCGAGAGCGCCACGCTTCCACACCTCCGCACGCGCGATCATCCCCTCGTCGACCGGAAGGTCGCGCAGTACATCCTTGTCGGCGCGCTGCAGGCGAAGGAGCTCTCTCCCCTCGGCGTCGAGCACGACGACCGTGGGCGCGTCGGCGTCCGACGAGTTGGACCCGAGGCCGGATCCGACTTTCGACGTGAGCGTCGAATCGGCGCCCGCGCGAGATGTGGCGCCTCCTGCGGTGCCACCGATGCTGCCGGGTAGCGGTCCGCGCAAGCGAACCTCGGCGGCCCCAGGGATGAGCGAGTCCTCGGGCGGAACCGACGATCGGGGGCGCATCGTTCCGCCGGCGGCGCCAGCGGCACTGCCAGCAGCGGCGGTTGCGCCGCTCCCTGACGCTTCTCCACTCGCGGCCATCTTGAGCGTGATGCGAACCAACCCGCCCCGTGCCTCGTCGGGCAGCAGGGTCCCGTTCTTTATCACCTCCACCGTCGCGATCTGGTCCGGCGAGATTTCCGTGTCCAGCACGGGACGCCCCTGGGGGCCACGCGCCTGCAGTCGGAAGCTGCGCACCAGCCGTCCTTGCGCGTCGTAGACCATCACCAACGGGTCGGTGACGTCCCAATCGCCGGCAGCTGCACTGGCGCCCGTGGCACGGCGCACCTCACCGGCGATCGCCCGGCGCGCCGAGTCCGAGTTGGCGGGCAACGCCGTGGCCTGCGTGCGTCCGTCGGAGATGGTGTAGGAGGTCACGGGCGCGAGCGGCTCGGGGCGGCGCGTCTCGCACGCCACCACCGTGGCGACGAGCACCACGAGGGGGAGGAGGGGGCGGCGCCAGCCACCCAGGGAGTGTGTCGACATCGTCATCGCGCGAATCCTGCGTTCAAGGGGTGAGCGAGAAGAGGCAAAGGCCAGGTAGGCGCCGAGGACCGGGGCGCGCCGCGCCGCCGCCACCGTCAGCAGCAACTCGCCATAGGCGTGCGGATCGGCCCCCGCGGCCAGCACGCGCGCATCACAGTCCAGTTCCAGCGCCGTGCGCAACCGTGCCGCCATGATCCACAGCGCGGCATTCCACGGCATGGCGACGACCGCGGCGAGCGACGCCGCCAGCAGCGCCGGATCGCCTGCGCGCACGTGCTCGCGTTCGTGCCGCAGCAGGAGGGCCCGTCGCTCGGCGGCGATCGTCGTGACCCAGGCCGGGGCGAGAATGCGCGGACGGCCGAGCCAAAGG
>CAZVDJ010000957.1:0-1782 GCA_964626245.1 uncultured Gemmatimonadaceae bacterium | reverse complement strand
GGTTGCTCCTCGCCCAAGCCTGAGACGAACGCCGATGAGGTGGACTCCGTATTCACCCTGCCTAACGCCGACGGCGCCCGGTGGGTCGCGGTGACCTGCGCGCTCCTTCACGCGGACTCGGCGCATCGGACGCGGCACCAACCTGACGCGGTGGGTGCCGCGCTGTTCGCGCGTCCTGCGCGCGGAGGGCGCTGGCGGATGGAGTGGACTCTCGCGGAGCACACCGACGTGATCTTCCGGGTGCTGCCAGAACTCGCCCGCCGACCGGAAGGGACGGCTCTCCTCGGCGTGACCTTCTGCCTGAACGGGACGGGTGGCTGTTGGCGGGAGTTTCTCTCGCGGCGAAACGGTCGATGGCGCGAGGTCCAGGAGACCTGGCGCGCGCAGCTCCCCGACCTGCGCGAAGGTCGAATGGGAAAGGGAGCAGGGGTAGCGCTGGAAACGCTCACGGGGAGCTACGGCATCTACTCCCCCGACGATCCCAACTGCTGCCCGAGCCGGGAACTCCACGTGATACTCGACTTCAGGCGCGACTCACTCGTGCTCGTCAGGCATCTCGTCCGCCCGTGGCCGCGGTAGTCCCGCGCGCCCGCTTGCTGCGAGATTGCGGCCAGTCGCTGCAATTCCGTTGGATGGCGACGCGTGGGGGTGCACTGTGTGGGTCCATCACCTCGATCAAGGCTTCCGACCCATGCGTGCCCTCCTGCTCGCGTCTTCGCTGTTCGCCGCTGCAATCGTCGCTCCTTCCACTTTTCAACACCTCGGCAGGGTCCCGGAGGCCGGCCAGGACTGGCGCGCCACCGTACTCGCCGTGCGGGAGGCGGCGTGGCGTGACTTCTTCGGGAACCCGGACAAACTCGCCGCAGTGCTCACCGACGACTTCATCGGCCTGGGCTCCGATGGCCCGTGGCGCAACCGCGCGGAGACGGTCGACGACTCGCGCGGCACCGTGGCCGCCGGCACCCGCCTGGTCCGCGTCACATTTCCGCGCACGGACTTCCAGCGTTACGGCGACGTGGTGATCATCTACACGACGTACGAACTGCAGCTGGCCAACGGGACCGAATCGCTCCCGCTGCAGAAGGGGCAAGCCACCGAGTTCTTCGTCTGGACCGGCACACGGTGGATGCACAACGGCTGGCACCTTCAGGAGTTGAAGGACCGTTAGCTCCGCCTCCACGCGGGCCGCCGCGCGCGAGGCACGGGCCTACTCCTCCCCGCTCACCTTCACGAACGGCGGCCCCATGTCACGCCGCACCGCCGGCACGCTCTTGAGGTAGCGATAGATCGCGCGCAGGTCGTCCTCGTCCATGCGCTGGAACGCCTGCCAGGGCATGGGGGAGTCGGGAAGGGTGCGCCCCTGCCGGAATCGCGCGACGAACTCGTCCTCGCTCCACTTGCCAAGTCGTCCGGTCTCCGGGTCGGCGGTGATGTTGGGCGGTGACCAGCTGGTGGTGGGATCGTAGCTCTCGATGAAGCCGGTGGTGCCGCCGAAGCGCGGACCGGTGAGCGCGCCGGTGGCCTGGCTGCGCTCGGTGTGGCAGGCCCAGCACAGCGATACCGACTCGGCGAGGTATCGCCCGTTCTCCAGCGTGGCTCCGCGAGGTGCAACGGCGGGCGGCGTGGACGACGGGCCCACCGGGTTGGCCAGCGCCGTGGCTCGCACCACACGCCCGAGCAAGGTGTAGCTGTGCGGCGGGACGGGGTTGGTCACCGGGGGAATGGAACGCAGGTACTAAACAACGGCCCGCAGGTCGTCGTCGGCGAGCCCCTGCACTTCCA
>CAZVDJ010000956.1:0-1791 GCA_964626245.1 uncultured Gemmatimonadaceae bacterium | reverse complement strand
CGGGGCGTCGCCGTCGCGAGGGCGGGGCCGACGGGGTCGACGCTGTGGCTGGCGGGGGTGGCGCGCAGCGTGTACTCACCGTCGGCGACGCCGGCGAGGTCGAGCCGCGCCACGCCGGCGGCATTGGTCGTGACCCGCGCACTCGTTCCCACCAGCTCGACGGCACAGTCCGACACGACGTCGTTTGGGAGGATCCGGTTGCGGGTGCGCACCGTCATCGTGGTGGAGGCCTCGGCCAATCCCTCGTCGCGCCGGCGCACGCGGCGTGCATGAAGCGATCCCGGCAGGCGCAACGTGCGGGCGCGCGTGCGCAGCAGGAGCTGCCCTCGCGGAACCTCGCCGCGGGCGTCGAGCACCCGGCGCGCGAAGGGGCGGTGCGCGCAGTGCGGGAAGGACCCACCCTCGATCACCAGGGCGTACCAGCCGGGCAGCAGTCCACCGCGCTCCGCGACCCAGCCGCGCCGGGCCAGCTCGTGCTCGCGGGCCAGGTCACCGGTGGCGAGCAGCGCCAGGTGTGCGAGCGATGATTCACCCGGGGTCCGGCGCAGCACCACGTCGCCACGCGCCAGCGTCTGGCGCGGGCGTTCGCCCGGCAGGGCGACGAGGTCGAAGCGGGACGCAGGACCACGGGCCGTGGACTGCCGACCTCGCGCAAAGCTGTCAAAGAGGATCGCGATGCCGCCGGAGGTGTCGCGCAGCGCTTCCACGTCGGCGCTGCCGTCGGGGTCATCGCCGAGCAGTGCGGCCAGGAGCGAGGTGGGCGACGACGCCGAGCGACTCTCCGCGTGCAGCACCGACTCGGCGATACCCACGGCGTCGAGCGCATCGCCCGCCAGGTCGTCCTCTGACTCGGCGGCCACCTCCTCGGGGAGGGTGTCGTCGATCTCCTCGCTCCATGTCTCATCGAGGGTGACGTTCCCGGTCGTTGGTTCGGTCCCTGCTGCACTCCACGCGTTGTACGACATGACGCGGTCCTCCAGTCGGGGTCGCGGGGCCACGGCTTGGGGCGCCGCAGCGGCGGTCATGGGCAGGCGAGTTGTCGTGCGTGCGGTTCCTGTCACCAGGGCGCGATCGAGCGCGCTGGCCCTCGCCGCGGCAACGGCGCGCTCGGCGTCGAGATGGCCACTGCCGAGTCGGGCCGCCTGATCGGGGGGGGCGTTGGCGCCGCGGGCCGTGCCCAGCAGCAAGCGTCGCGTCTCGTGGATCCAGAGGGGGCGGCCGGCCGCCTCGAACATGCAGGCGATCGTCCCTGCCACGTGCGGCGCGGCCATGCTCGTGCCCGACTTGGTGGTGAGCAGTCCAGCCATGGCGTCCACCCCGAAGCCGGCGGAACGCGCCGCCAGGATCTGCACGCCGGGCGCGCAGAGGTCGGGCTTCTGGCGGCCGTCGCGTGTGGGCCCGGCGCTGCTGAAGCGAGCCACCGGATGGTGCGGCTGACGGGAGTCGTAGGCACCGACGGCGATGGTCCGGAGTCCGTTGCAGATCGTCCCGGTGGTGCGTTGGGGGACCACGTCGCGCGGGTCGAATCGGGACTGGCATCGTGCGCACGCCGAGTCGCGCTCCACCCAGGCGTCGAATCGTCCGTCGACGATGTCCTCGCCAATGAGGACGAGGCGCCACGCCCCGGCAGGAGCATCGGGGCCCAGGAGGATGTCGACGTGATGGTCGCCGTTGCTCGGGTCGTGCCGCCGGTGGTAGGCGCGCCCGCAGCGCTTGCCGCGCACGAGGATGTCGGCGCGGCTGCCTAACGGGACATGGGCCACGGCCGTGCCGTCGGGGGCGTGCAGCTCC
>CAZVDJ010000955.1:0-1791 GCA_964626245.1 uncultured Gemmatimonadaceae bacterium | reverse complement strand
GCTTGCCGATCCTGGCCAGCAGCCCCTCGCCCTCCCGGCCGGCGCCGTCGGCCCCAGCGTCCCCGCCACGCCGCTTGACCGCGCGGCGCTCGAGCGCGTGCTGGCGCGCGCGGCGGAACTGCAGGCCGGCATGGCCGAGCCGGCGGAGCAGCTGAGCGAGGCGCAGCTCATCGACGTGGGAAAGGAGGTGGGGATCAGCGCCGAACACGTGCGGCTGGCGCTGGCCGAGGAACGCACGCGCGTGCAGGTGCCCGAGGCGCGGGGGGTGGTCGGGTCGCTCTTTGGCGCGGAAGGGGTGACGGCCTCCCGCCTGGTGAGCGGTACCCCGACCGACCTGCTGGGGCGCATCGACGAGTGGATGCAGCGGGAGGAGGGGCTGCGGCCCAAGCGGCGCTTTGCCGATCGCCTGACGTGGGAGTCGAGGCGCGACCTGGTGGGGGCGCTGCGGACGAGCTTCAACATCTCCGGTCGCGCATATGCGCTCACCTCCGCGGACGAAGTGGGGGCGACGGTGGTGCCGGTCGACGCCGGCCGCTGCATGGTCCGGCTCGACGCCATGTACGCCGACGCGCGTCGCAGGCAGGTGATGGGGAGTTCGGCGCTGGCCGGCGGCGGGGTCCTGGGGTTCGGGGGCGTGATGGCGCTCGCCACGCTCATCCCCGAGGGATCGATGCTCTTTGGCGCGCTGGTGGGGGCGGTGCCGGCGCTCGCGGGCGGGGGGCTGGGCTACCTGGTGGGCGCCGCACAGCGCAAGCGCGTGCACCGCGCGCAGCTGGCGCTGGAACAGATCCTCGACCGGCTGGAGCGCGGCGAGATCCGCAAGCCGGCCAACCCGCTCAGCAACTTCCTGGACGTCGTGACGCGCACGGTCGAGGGGATCCGATAGCCGCGTCGCGTGTATCGCGACGACGCGGGGTGGCCGGGGACGACGCGCTACCCACGCCCAGGGACGGCATCCATGATTTCGAGATGACACCCAGCGAACCGTTGCACGGCGGGATCCGCACCGTGGGAGTGATCGGGGGCGGGCTGATGGGATCGGGGATTGCGCAGGTGGCCGCCCAGCACGGCTACCGCACGATCCTGCGCGAAGTGGACCAGGCGCTGTGCGACGGCGCGCAGGCCGCCATCGAGCGCTCCATGGCGCGGGCGATCGAGAAGGGGAAGCTGACCGAGGCGGCACGCGATGCCGCACGATTGCAGCTGACGTGCACCACCGAGCTCGCCGACCTGTCCGCCTGCGACCTGGTGATCGAGGCCGTGGTCGAGGACCTGGCGGTGAAGCGTTCGGTCTGGCAGGCCATGGACCCCGTGGCGCCCCCGCACGCGATCTTCGCCTCCAACACGTCGTCGCTCTCCATCGTGGAGCAGGCGGCGGTGACCGGGCGCGGCGACCGCTTCGTGGGGCTGCACTTCTTCAATCCCGTCCCCGCGATGCCGCTGGTGGAGGTGGTGCGCACGGTGACGACGAGCGACGCCACCGTGCACTCGGCGTTAGGCTGGGTGGCCGCCATCGGGAAGGACGCGATCCTGGCGCGCGACACGCCGGGCTTCGTCGTCAACCTCCTTCTCGTTCCCTACATGCTCGACGCCATTCGCGCCCTCGAGCACGGCATCGCCTCGGTGGCGGACATCGACAAGGGGATGCAGAAGGGGGCGGGACACCCGATGGGACCGCTGGCCCTGGGCGACTACGTGGGGCTCGACACCCTGGCCCGCGTGGCGGGCGTGATGTGGGACGCGTACCGGGAGGCGCGGTACGCACCTCCGCCCCTGCTCACCCGCATGGTC
>CAZVDJ010000954.1:0-1792 GCA_964626245.1 uncultured Gemmatimonadaceae bacterium | reverse complement strand
GGGGGGCGCTGGCGGTCGTTGCCGGCGCCCCCCGTTCGTCACCCTTATGCTCGGCTCACCGGCACATCGCGGAACCGCATCCGCTGCGCCGGCGATCGGGCCGGCACCAGTCGTGGTACGCTCCCGCCACCGCGCCGCCCCGGTAGTGGAGCAGCTGCTCCTCCCCGCTCGCGAAGGGGCGACGACAATACGAGCAGGATTGCACGGGCGAGCGCTCCACGGAGCGCGCCGTCGCATGATCCATCGAACCCGGCGCCGAGTGCTCCGTGTGCGACGCCGTCACTCGCCCTCTCGCGCTCCGCTGGCACCGTCTTCGGCGAGCTCGAGGGAGACGGAGTTCATGCAGTAGCGCATCCCCGTGGGACGCGGACCATCGTTGAAGACGTGGCCAAGGTGCGCGTGACAACGCGAGCAGAGGGCCTCGGTTCGGATCATCCCGTGCGCGTAGTCGGTCTCGGTGGCGACCGCCTCCGGCGAGAGCGGCGCCCAGAAGCTGGGCCAACCGGTTCCCGAGTCGAACTTGGTGTCCGAGGAGAAGAGCGGCTGCCCGCATGCTGCGCAGTGATAGGTGCCGCTGGCCTTCGTGTTCCAGTACTTCCCCGTGAAGGCACGCTCCGTCCCCTTCTCGCGCATCACGCGGTACTGCTCGGGCGACAGCCGGGAACGCCACTCGGCATCGGAGCGTTCCTCCCGCCCTGCGGTGGCGTCGTGCGTGGTTTCGTCGCTCATTCGCTCCCTCGAGGTGAAATGTTCATCGCGGCCTGGCCGCGTCGTCGATGGCACCAGCAGTTCCACTGCGGCGCGGGTCGCCACCGGCGCGAATGCGTGCGCCATCCAGCATCACCGCGGCGCCGTAGCCCATGCGCAACTCGCCCTTGAGCGAGATCACGTCGAATCGATATCCCATGGCGCGAAGGGCCGCCACGACATCGGGCGCGAACCCGTCCTCGATGTCGATCACGGGCTCGCGCCCGGAGGCACCAAGCCGCTGCCCCGGAAGGAAGCGCGGCAGCTCGAGCGCACGCTGCGGCCCCAGTCCCAGGTCGCTGATCCCCACCACCGTCTGGTACACCGCCGAGGTGATCCAGGCGTTCCCCGCGGCACCGACGGCAAACCATGGACGCTTCGCGGCGCCATCGCCACGGAAGACGATCGTCGGCGCGAGCGTGCTGCCGTGGCGCGCATAGGGCAGCCGCGCTCCGTATGCATTGGGATCGGTGCCGTACGACGTGAGCTTGTCGTTGTACAGGAAGCCCAATCCGGGGGTGACGTAGAAGTTCCCGCCCCACGTTCCCAGCGTCTGCGTCACGGCCACCAGGTTCCCATCGGCGTCGCCGACGGTGAAGGCGGTGGTCCCCTGCGGACGACATTCGCTTCCTTCCGCGTGATCGAGTCCGGCGCACTCGTCTCGGGCCCCGAGCTGGGCAACGCCCGAGGGCCGGCCCGGTGCCGTGGCCAGCTCGTCGCCAGCGCCTGCCTCAGGGCGCGCCGGGGCGGCATCGCGACCGGGTCCAGACGTTGCGCCTGCCGGCTCGGCGCAGCGCAGCGTATCGCCGCGGAAGATGGTGAGCGAGAGGGCGCGCTCCGGCGTGAAGCAGCGCCAGCGTACGGCGGCGGTATCCTTGCTGGTGAACGGCTCGGTGTTCACCGGCCACAGGCTCGGGTCGGCGATGCGTCCGCGCGTGGACGGGGCCAGCTGCCAGGCCGAGACCAGGGCGTGCAGCGAGGCAGCGTCGTCGGGATACGGGCGCAGGGGGGCTTCGCGTTCGAGGGCGTTGAGTTGCGCCGCCAG